>DASSPH010000068.1 GCA_035699745.1 Vicinamibacterales bacterium | reverse complement strand
CCAGTCCGGCTCCTCCTTGACGATCGCGGCGAGCGCGTCGGTCACCGTCTCCCCGCCGAACGGACGCTTCGCGGTGAGCATCTCGTAGACGACACACCCGAACGCCCAGATGTCGGCGCGCTTGTCGACCGGCTTTCCGCGCGCCTGCTCCGGCGCCATGTAGGCGGCGGTGCCCAGGATCACGCCCATCTGCGTGGCAGGAGAGGTGAACGTCGGCGAGTTCAGCGGATCCGCTGCAGCACCGGCATCCTCGTTCATGGCTTTCGCCAGGCCGAAATCGAGGATCTTCACCGTGCCGTCGGGTGTCAGGCGGATGTTGCCCGGCTTGAGATCGCGGTGCACGATCCCGCGTTCGTGCGCCGCTTCGAGACCGGCCGCGATCTGCAGCGCAAGCGGCACGGCCTCGTCGACGGCAATCGCGCCGCGGGCCAGGCGCTGCGCGAGATCCTCGCCCTCGATGAGCTCCATCACGAGGGCGCGATCTTCGACGCCGTACACATGCGCGACGTTCGGATGATTCAACGAGGCGAGTGCCTGCGCTTCACGGGTGAATCGCGTCAGCCGCTCCGGGTCGAGGGCGAACAGATCGGGAAGGACTTTGAGGGCGACATCCCGGTTCAGGCGCGGATCGCGGGCGCGATACACCTCGCCCATCCCGCCTTCGCCCAGCTTGGCAAGAACCTCGTACGGGCCGACTTTTGGTCCGATCACGAGATCCTCCCAGGTTGGGCTTCGGCGAGACCTCGCCGTCGCTCGCGCGGTGCCATTCGCGCGCGAGCGGAGGCAGGTCCGCCCGCGCCGATCGCGGCGGCGATCTCGTAGACACCGACGCGTGTGCCTGGGGCGAGCGGCAAACGCGCCGATTATATCCGCAGGCTCGCCGAAGCTCGGCGAAGGCGGCAACGCCGCGCACAAGGCCACGTTCCGGGTCGATCCGCACGGGCCGCCGAGCCGGCAGGTCGCTGGCGACGAGGCCAATCACGAGCAGCGGCCGCCCGCGCCGGCGAGCCGCAGGCCGGCGGGCATATCGGCCGGCCGAGTCACCTGTCAGAAGCTCAGACGCGCGGCGATCTGCAGTTGCCGCGACAGGCCGTTCTGTGCCGTGATCGTGCCGAACGCCGAGTTGGTCGGCGCGGTGTTCGGGCCGGCGAGGTTCACGGTATCGAGCGCGTTATAGAGCTCGAACCGGACCTGCAGCTGCCGCGACCCGCCGAGGCCGATGTTCTTCAGCAGGCCGAGGTCGAGCAGCGAGTAGCCCGGCCCGCGCACTTCTTCGAAGCGGCTCGGCTGCGTCCGGACGTTCGAGACGAGCTGCTCCGCGGTCGCGCGGTTGAACGCATCGACGTTGAACCAGCGCTGGTAGGTCGGGTTGTCGATCGCGACGTCGTCGATCGTCTTGCCGGCGGCGAACAGGAAGTTGCCGAAGCCGAGCGGCGCGCCGCTCTGCGCCTTGTAGATGTAGCTGACCTGCCAGCCGCCGAGCACGATGTTCGTCACGCCGCGCCAGCTGCGTCCCCACCGGCGGCCCCGGCCGACGGGCAGCTCGACGAGACCGCTCGACGAAAACGTGTGCGCGCGATCCCACGGGCTGATGACGCGCTCGGGTGTCTCGTCGAACTCGTTGAGGAACCCGGACGTCCCCGGATTCGACGCGGTGCCGGCCTGCATGATCGACTTCGACCAGCTGTAGCCGGCCTGCACGGTGACGCCCTTCGCCATGCGGCGCTCGATGCGCAGCTGCAGCGCGTTGTAGCTGGAGCTGCCGATGTTCTCGCTCGCCTGGACCGACGTGAACTGCGGGTAGGGCCGCAGCAGCTGGCTGCGCGCGACGTTGGCACCGTTCAGCCCGGTGCCCGGCAGCAGCCCGGCGAACGGGTTCGGCACCTGCTGGGTGAGGACGTTGTTCGTCGTGTTGTCGCGCGTCGGCGAGGTCGAGAAGTACTGCCGCGGTACGGCATTCAGCTGGCGCGTCACCGGCAGATCCTCGCCCCACGAGCCGACATAGGTCGCTTCGACCAGCAGCCGGAGCGGCAACTCGCGCTGGATGCCGATCGAGGTGCGGTGCGTGCGCGGCGTCTTCACCTCGCCGACGTAGGGGAATGTGATTCCCTGACCGACCGACGTCATCAGACCCAGGCTGGAGCCGACCGGCTCGAGCAGACCGTTGGGGAACGGGTTGGCGAGGGTGGCGACGAACGTCTGCCCGTTGTCGAGCGACGCCGTCAGCGAGGTGTCGCGCGAGTACCCGACCTGGTTGACGGTGAGCCGGTTGGCGCCGAGCATGTCGTAATACATGCCGTAGCCGCCGCGCACCGACGTCTTCGGCGTGGCGAGCCAGGCGAAGCCGGCGCGCGGCATGATGTTGCCCCAGCGGCGATCGAAGGGCGTCTTCGGACCGCCGGTGTCCGGATAGAGCAGACCGCCGCGCACCTTGAACTGGCTGACCGGCACGTCCGCGATCGGATTGCGCGCGTAATTGGCTTCGGCCGCCGGCGCTATCTGCGGCGCGCCGGTGAAGTCGAAGCCGCTGATGAACTGATTGCCGGCCTCCGTCAGCGGTCCTTCGATTTCCCACCGCACGCCGAGGTTCAGCGTCAGGTTGTTGCGCACCCGCCAGTCGTCGTGCGCGTAAAGCGACAGCACGCTGCTCGTTTCCCGGTACGCCGCGGCGCGCTGCATCGAGCCGCCGGTCGGCAGACCGAGCAGGAACGACGCGAGGTCCTGGCCCATCGGCGCCGCGGTCGAATTGTCGAGCGGGCCGCGCGTCCAGGTCGTGCCGAAGTTGATCTGCGGCGACACGGCGCGCGGGAAGCGGCTGGCATCTTCGACGTAGCGGCGGTACTCCGTGCCGAACTTCGTGCTGTGCCGGCCGATCAGCCACAGCACGTTGCCGATCGCGGAGTAGACGTCGGTCGTGAAATACCCGTCGCCCGATTCCCAGGGGCTCAGGTCCTGGAAGTTGTCGAAGTCGACGAACGGCAGCGTCGCGCGGCTGCGATCGGGAATGAGCGACAGCAGCGTCTGCGAGAAGCCGAGGCCGGCGAGATCGACGCCCTGGCTGCGGCGGCGCTCCGGGAACAGCTGCCGCGTGAAGCCGCCCCGGACGTTGATCAGCAGGTTGTTCCGGAGCGTGTAGGCGTCGTCGACCGCGAGGATCCGGTTCTTGCGGTTGAGGAAGATGCCGGTGGCGACGTTGTCGAACCGGTCGTCTTTTTCCTCTTCCCAGAAGTCCCAGCTCAGACGGCCGTAGAGCCGGTGTTTCGCCGAGAAGTTGTGATCGATGCGGCCGGTGGCCGTCCAGTATTCCTCGAAGGCGACCGCCGTCGGGTTCTGGAAGTTGTTGCGGTGATCCGCCGTGCCCTGGATATTCGGCAGCGGGTAGTAGTCGAGGATCTTCTTCGCGATCGGATCGATCAGGTGCGGCGGAATGATGTTACCGACGAACGGGTCGCGGACGAAGCGCCCGCCGGCCGCCGGCCGCGTCGTGAACGGGTTGTAGATCTGATACTGCGGGCCGAGCGCCAGCAGCTCCGAGAAGTCCCCCGACCGCATCTTCGCCGTCGGGACCGTCAGGATCTGCGGCTGCGGTCCCTGCCAGATGTTCGCTTCGAAGTTGCCGAAGTAGAACGTCTTGTTGGTGCGAATCGGCCCGCCCACGGCGCCGCCGAATCGATTGTCCTCGTAGTCGCGTTTCGGCCGGTTGTTGAGCTTGTCGAAGAACTGGCGCGAGTCGAGCGCGGAACCGCGGAACCACTCGTACGCCTGGCCGCGAATCGTGTTCGTCCCGCTCTTGGTCACGAGGTTGACGGACGCGCCCATGGCGTTGCCGACGGCGGCGTCGTACGAGCTCGTGTGGATCTTGAATTCCTCGACCGACGCCGACGGCGGGCTGTACGCGACGCGATCCATGGCGACGTTGGCGACGCCGTCGATCGTGAAGTCGTTCCGTTTGTCGCCGGCGCCATCGCTGGAGAACTGCGACAGGCCGTTGTTGAACGCGGCCTTGCGCGAGCGCAGGTCGGTCGTGTTCTGCACGCCTGGCGCCAGCACGACCAGCTCCACGGCGCTGCCCTCGCGGATCGGGAGCTCCGCGATGCGCCGGGCATCGATGACCTGGCCGAGTTCCGCCGTGGCGTTGTCCACCGTCGTCGTCGACGCCGTCACGGTGACCTCCTCGGTGCGGCTTCCGACTTTCAGCGGCGCGTCGACGTTGAGGACCGCCGCGACATGGAGCCGCAGATCCTCGCTCACGAACTTGCTGAACCCGTCCAGCGTCACCGTGACCCGATACGTTCCCGGGTTGAGGAACGGCACGCGATAGCTGCCTTCTGCATTCGACGTCGTCGGCGTCACGACGCCGGTTTCGACGTTCAATACTTCGACGAGCGCGCCCGGGACGGCGCTACCGGTCGGATCCGAGACGCGGCCCTGGATCGTGCCGCGCGCTTCCTGCGCAACGGCGGTCGTGGCGAAAAGGCTCAGCGTCAGCACGCCCAGCAGACTGCGAAACACCATGCTGCCCCCCCTGTAATGGACTGCCAGTGCGAGACGCACTGTACCGCCAAGTGGCCCACGGCTGAGAGGATTTTCTGCCAAGGCGCCGCGATATACTCCCCGCCCATGCAGACATATCTGGCGGAACTCATCGGGACGATGATCCTGATTCTTCTGGGGGACGGCGTGGTCGCGAACGTCCTGCTCGAGCGCAGCAAGGGACAGAACTCCGGCTGGATCGTCATCACCGCGGGGTGGGGCATCGCGGTCGCGGTCGCCGTGTACGCGGTCGGCCGCGTCAGCGGCGCGCACCTGAATCCGGCCGTCACCATCGCGCTCGCCGCGATCGGGAGCTTCTCCTGGGCCGAGGTGCCGGCCTATGTCGCCGCGCAGATGATCGGCGCGATTCTCGGCGCCGTCCTGGTGTGGGTGATGTACCTGCCCCACTGGCGCGTGACCGCCGACCAGGGGGCGAAGCTGGGGATCTTCTGCACTGCGCCGGCGATCCGCAGCACCGGCCCGAACCTGATCAGCGAAGCGATCGGCACCGCGGTGCTCCTGTTCGGCATTCTGGCGATTGCCGCCAACGCGCAGACGCTCTCGAAGCCGGGGGACGTCGACCTGTCGTTCGTCTTCAGCCGCGGCCTGCAGCCGCTGCTCGTCGGCATCCTGGTGTTCGGCATCGGGCTGTCGCTCGGCGGCCCGACCGGCTACGCCATCAACCCGGCGCGCGATCTCGGGCCGCGCATCGCGCACGCGATCCTGCCCGTCGCCGGCAAAGGGGGCTCCGGCTGGGAATACGCCTGGATCCCGGTCGTCGGCCCCATCGTCGGCGGCATCGCCGGCGCCGGTCTCTATTACCTGATTGGATTCTGAGGCAGACATGACCAGAGGAGCCCGTTACGTCGGCGCGGTGGATCAGGGCACGACCAGCACGCGGTTCATGGTGTTCGATCACGGCGGCAACGAGATCTCGCGCCATCAGCTCGAGCACCAGCAGATCCTGCCGCAGCCGGGCTGGGTGGAGCACGATCCGCTGGAGATCGCCGGCCGCACCGACGAGACGATCGCGCGCGCGATGCGCAACGCGAATCTCACCGCGCGCGACTTCGCCGCCATCGGCGTGACCAACCAGCGGGAGACGACGATCGTCTGGAACCCGAAGACGGGGCATCCCTGGCACAACGCCATCGTCTGGCAGGACACGCGGACGGATCGGATCATCAACGCGCTCTCGGAGCGCGACGCGGGGCTGATTCGGAGCCGCACCGGGCTGCCGCCCGCGACCTACTTCTCCGGCGCGAAGATTCAATGGATCCTCGACAACGTTCCCGGCGTGCGCGACGCCGCGAACCGGGGCGAAGCGGTGTTCGGCAATCCCGACACCTGGGTGATCTGGAACCTCACCGGCGGGCGCGACGGCGGCGTGCACGTCACCGACGTCACCAACGCCAGCCGGACGATGCTGATGGATCTGAAGACCTGTCAGTGGGACGACGACCTGCTGCGCATCTTCAACGTGCCGCGCGCCATGCTGCCGGCGATACAGGCGTCGGCCGATCGCCGGGCGTTCGGCATCACCCGCGCCGCGGGCCCGGCCGGCGGCGAGATCCCGGTCGCCGGCGACCTCGGCGACCAGCAGGCCGCCACGGTGGGCCAGGTGTGCATCAACCCCGGCGAGGCGAAGAACACCTACGGCACGGGCAACTTCATGCTGCTCAACACCGGCAGCAGCATCGTCCCGTCGAAGGCGGGACTGCTGACGACGGTCTGTTACCGCATGGGCGGCGAAACCATCTACGCGCTGGAAGGATCGATCGCGGTCACCGGATCGGCGGTGCAGTGGCTGCGCGATCAGCTCGGGATCCTGGCGTCGGCGTCCGAGATCGAGGCGCTGGCGAACTCCGTTCCGGACAACGGCGGCATCTACTTCGTCCCCGCCTTCTCGGGCCTGTTCGCTCCGTACTGGCGGTCCGACGCGCGCGGCGCGATCGTCGGCCTCTCACGCTTCAACACCAAGGCCCATCTCGCGCGGGCGACGCTCGAAGCGATCTGCTTCCAGACGCGCGCCGTCCTCGACGCCATGGTCCAGGACTCGGGGGTGCGCCTCGAGGTGCTCAAAGTGGACGGCGGCGCGACCGTGAACGACACGCTGATGCAGCTCCAGGCCGACATCCTCGGCGTGCCGGTCGTGCGTCCGGTGGTCGCCGAGACGACGGCGCTCGGCGCCGCGTACGCGGCGGGGCTCGCCGTCGGCTTCTGGAAGGACCTCGACGATCTGCGCGAGAACTGGCGGCAGGACAAGCGCTGGGAGCCGCGGTGGAGCGCCGACCAGCGCGACGCCGCGTATGCCGGCTGGGAGAAAGCGGTCGAGCGCACGTTCAACTGGGTCTAGATCGGCGCGCGCCTGAATCAGGGGATTGCGCGGCCGCGGTGCGGAGCCCCTCTTCGATCAACGCGCGGAGCGACACAGGGCGGTCATTTCTTGAGCAGTTCGGGCCAGTTGACCACCAGGTCGATCGGCGTCACGGTCTCGCCGCCGTCCCAGGCATTGAACAGGAATCGCTGTCCGTCCCTGGTTGGAGCGTAGCTCGAGCGCGTGCCGAGCTGCGTCGCCGGGACGCGCACGTCGAACAGCGCGCGCGGCGGGCCGGCCTCCAGGCGATCCGCGGTGTCGGCCACGTCCACCGCCATGAGCTTGTTGGCGGCCGTAAAGAACAGCTCGCGGCTGTCCGCGCGCCACCGCGGATTGTCGCCGCCGTCCATCGACACCTGCCACTTGCCCCGCCCGTCGGGAAACGTGGTCACGTAAATCTCGCGCCGGTTCGTCTCGTCCGAGACGTAGGCCAGCCACCGGCCGTTCGGCGAGATCATCGCCGGCGTATTGTTCCGGACCTGCTCGGAGAACGTCCGTGGTTTCGCGTCGCCGCTCAGCGGAAGCACGAACAGCCGGCCCGCGGCCGCACCCAGCGGCGTGCTGTACAGCAGATACTTGCCATCCGCCGAGACCTGCATCGGGATCTTCTCGGTGTCGTCCCGCAGCAGCAGCCGGCCCGCTTCGCTGCCGCTGACCGCCTTCTGGTAGATGTCCGCCGCTTCCTGGCGCCTCGATGCGTAGATCAAGTGCCGTCCGTCCGGCGTCCACACCGCGCCGTAGCCGCCGTTCGCGTCGAGGCTGAACCGTTTCGACAGCTGGCGCACGGGATCCAGCAGCCACACGTCCGTCTTCGAGCCGGGCGTCGAGATCGTCACCGACACCGTCTTCTCGTCCGGAGCGAGCTGCAGATCGCGGTAGGCGCCCGCCTCGCCGATCTTGCCGAGGCGCTTCCCCTTGCGATCGAACCAGACCAGCTCGGTTCCGCTCGACGCGCCAGTCTGGTAGACGAGGATGCCGTTCTCTGAAGCCGAGAACGTGCCGGTGCCGGTCGACGGATTCGACTGCACGCGTTCGGCGATCGGGAGCGGGGTTCCTGACAACACCAGGGTTGCGGGATCGAATGGCTGCGCGACCAGCGTCGTGCCGAGCAGGAAGATCAGGTGACCGGAGGCGTAGATGGCATTCGTCGGCGCGTCGATGAGCCGCTTGACCTCCTTGGAGTCGAGCGAGCCGACGAAGACGCCGATCGATGCGCCGCCGCCGGTGCCGGCGGTGAAGAGGAAGTGGCGGCCGTCGGGCAGGAAGAATGGCGCGATCAAGCGCTCGCCGGTTTCAGGGGTGGGCGTGAGCACCGCGGCACTCTTGCCGCCGGCCGCGGAGACCCGCACGATCGCGTTGACACCGCTGAACAGGATGACGCCGTCGCGGCTCCACGAACCCGCCGGCGAAAGGCCGGCATCGCAGAGCGGAATGACCGGACCGCCCGCGGCTTCCACCTTCTTCAGCTGGCCGTCGGCGACGAAGGCGACCCAGCGGCCGTCCGGCGACCAGAACGGTGCGGCCGCGTTCGCGGTTCCCTCCAGCCGCCGCGCGACGTTCGAACCGAGGGGGCGCACCCACAACATGACGCGGCCGTTCTCGTCCGGCGCGGCGAAGGCCAGCTGCGAGCCGTCAGGCGAGAGCCGCAGCCGGAGCACGGGCGCTCCGGCGAGCGGCGCCGGCGGCATGATCAGCGCATGGATGACCGTGGCTCCAGTTGGTGTGGGCCGGGACCGCGCAAACCAGGCCACGGCCAGGAGCGCGGCCAGGGCGGCAGCGGCGGCCAGCCACGGGACGAATGCGAGCCACGGCGCCGCCGGTCGCGCCGCGGCAACCGCGGGAGCACCGGCCGGACGCCCCGCGTCGCGCAGCTCGAGACGGGCGGCGCCGATATCCGGCAGACGATCGCGGCGATCCTTCTCGAGGCACCGGCGGAGCAGCGTGCGCAGCGGAGCCGGCGTGTCGGCGGGCAGCAGCGTCCAGTCGGGGTCGGCACGCACGATCGCCGCCAGCACGTCCGTCACGTCGTCGCCGTCGAACGGCTTGCGGCCGCTGAGCATCTCGAAGAGCACGCAGCCGAAGGCCCAGATGTCGACGCGCTTGTCGATCGCCTTGCCCTTTGCCTGCTCCGGCGCCATGTACGCGGCCGTGCCCAGCACGACGCCGAGCTGCGACAGCTTGAAGGGAGAGGTGATCGTCGGCGAGTTGTCGGCGGAGGCCGGCGCCGGCCGGACGTCCGGCGGGGCGAGCGCCTTCGCCAGACCGAAATCGAGGACCTTGACCGTCCCGTCTTCGCGGACCTTGATGTTGGCGGGCTTGAGATCGCGGTGGATGATGCCCTGTTCGTGCGCCGCCGCGACGGCTTCCGCGATCTGGATCGCGATCGGGATCGCTTCGTCGAGCGGAATCGCCCCTTCGCGGGCGATCCGCTGCGAGAGGTCCTCGCCGTCGATGAACTCCATGACGAGATGACCGCCGCCGGGCGGCGGCAGCTCGACGACGCCGTAGATCTGCGCGATGCAGGGATGGCTGACGGCGGCGAGCGTGCGGGCCTCGCGTTCGAAGCGGGCGAGCCGCTCCGGGTCGCGCGCGAAGAGATCCGGCAGCACTTTGATCGCGACGTCGCGCTGCAGCTTCGTATCGCGGGCGCGATACACCTCCCCCATTCCGCCTTCGCCAATCTTGCCGACGACTTCGTACGGACCGATGCGCGTGCCGGTGGTCAGAGGCATTGGGGCGAAGGCATCTTACCGCCGAGCGCTACTTCTTCAGCGCCTCCGGCCAGTTCACCACGAGCGTGACCGGGGCGATCGCGGTATCGGCATCCCAGGTGTTCACGAGGAACTTCCCGCCGTCAGGGGTCGCGGCAAAGGTCGAGCGGGTGCCAAGACCCGCCGCCGGCATGCGTACCGTGAACAGCGGGCGGACCACGCCGGCCTCGAACTGCGGGCCCGTGGTCGTCACGTCGACGGCCATGAGCCTGTCGTTGGAGGTGAAGAACAACTCCTTCCCGTCCTTGCGCCAGGCTGGAGTATCGCCGCCGTCCGTCGACACTTGCCACTTGCCGGTGTGGGACGGGAACGGAGTGACGAACACATCCCGCCGGCCCGACTCGTTCACGGCGTATGCCAGCCATCGGTCATCCGGCGATAGAGCCGCGGCTGAAAAGGTGCGGACCCCGGGTTCGAATGATCGCGGCTTCCGATCGCCCGTGGCCGGCAGCAGCCATAACTCGCCGGCGAGGGCACTGGTCGCGATTCGATAGATCACCGTACCGTCGCGCGCCACCGCGAGCGGCAGCTTGTCGAGGCCGTCCTGCAGCAGAAGCTCGGCGGCACCCGTGCCCGTGACCGCCTTCCGATAAATGTCCCGCGGTCCGGGAGTGTCGGAACGGCGCGCCGCGTAGACGATGCCGCGGCCGTCCGGCGTCCACACGGCGGACGCGGCGGCTTCGTTGAACGTGAACTTGCGCAGCAGTGTCCGCGCGGTGTCGAACAGCCAGATATCGGATTGCGCGCCGGGACCCATGATCGTCATCGACGCGGTTCCCCCGTCGGGCGAGAGCTGCACGTCCCGATACCACTTCGACTCGCCGATCGTGTCGAGCACCTTGCCGCCCCGATCGAACCACGCCATCTGCGTTCCCCCGAAGTTGCCGGTCTGGTACACGAGCACGCCGTTGTCCGACACGGAGAACGCGCCGGTTCCGGTCGCGGGGTTCGTCTGCACGCTTTCGGCGAGCGGGACCGCGTCGCCCGACAGCGACCGGCTCCGCGCGTCGAACGGCTGCGCCATCAGCGTGGCCTCCCGCATGAACAGCAAGTGCCCGTTCGCGTAGGCGACATTGGTCGAGACGTCGAGCAGCTTGACCGGTTGCCCTCCGTCCAGCGAGGTGAGGTACACGCCAGGATCGCGAGAACCCGCCGTGGTCACGCTGTAGATGAAATGCCGGCCGTCGGGCAGGAAATGAGGGGCGATCTGCGTTTGCTGCCCCTCAGCCAACCTGGTGACGTCGACCGGCTGCCCCCCGGACGCCGACACGCGGGCAATTGCGCCTGCCGGTCCGGTGAAGAGAATGACGTCTTCGCGACTCCACGAACCGAGCGGCGCGCCGATGGCGTCGCAGATCGAGATCACCGCGCCGGTGCCGAGATCGGCTTTCTTCAGTTTCCCATCGGTGATGAACGCGATCCAGCGGCTGTCCGCAGACCAGAACGGGGCGGCGGCGTTCGCCGTGCCCGGGATCGGCCGCTCTGCCCCGCCGTCGAGCGGGCGCACCCACAGCATCGCGCGACCGTTCTGATCGGGCGCGACGTAGGCAAGCAGGCGGCCATCGGGCGAGAGCTTCATGCGGATGGCCGGCGCTCCTGTCAGGGCGGCGTGCGGCACGATCGCCGCGCGGTAGACGCGCGCGTCCGGCGCCGGACGCGTCGCGATCGTGTACGCGGCGCCGGCGATCGCGGCGATCGAGACGAGCGCGGCCAGCGCCCATGGCAGGACGGCTGAGCGGGTTCGATCGGGCGCAGACGACGCGGGGCGCGTCGGAATGCTGCCGGCTCGCAATTCCTGAAGCTCGAGCCGCGCGGCACCGATGTCGGGCAGACGGTCGTGCCGATCCTTGTGCAGGCAGCGGCGCAGCAGCGTGCGCAGTGGCGCGGGCGTATCGGGGGGCAGCGCCGTCCAGTCGGGATCGGCCCGCACGATCGCCGCCAGCACGTCCGTCACATCGTCGCCGTCGAAGGGCTTGCGCCCCGTCAGCGTCTCGAACAGCACGCAGCCGAACGCCCAGATGTCGACCCGTTTGTCGATCGGCTTGCCTTTCGCCTGTTCCGGCGCCATGTACGCGGCGGTCCCGAGGACGACCCCGAGCTGCGACATCTGGAACGGGCTCGTGATCGTCGGCGAGTTCTCGATCGAAGCAGCCGCCGCGGGGCCGCTGCGCGCCTCGGGGGGCGCCAGCGCTTTGGCCAGACCGAAGTCCAGCACCTTCACGGTGCCGTCTTCGCGCACCTTGACGTTCGCCGGTTTCAGGTCGCGGTGAATGATGCCCTGCTCGTGCGCCGCGGCGACCGCCTCGGCGATCTGGAGCGCGATCGGGATGACCTCGTCGAGCGGGATGGCGCCCTCGCGCGCGAGGCGCTGCGCCAGATCCTCGCCGTCGACGAATTCCATCACGAGCGCGCCGCTCTCGACGCCGTAGACCTGAGCGATGTGCGGATGATTGACGGCGGCGAGGGTGCGGGCCTCGCGCTCGAATCGTGCGAGCCGCTCCGGATCACGCGCGAACAGATCGGGAAGAACCTTGATCGCGACGTCGCGCTGCAGCTTCGGATCCCGGGCGCGATACACCTCGCCCATTCCGCCTTCGCCAACCTTACCGAGGACGCTGTAAGGGCCGACGACGTCACCCGGCTTCATCGCGTCCTCGCTCGTTGGCTACGGCGAGACCTCGCCGTAGTTCGCGCACCGATCGACAGCGCGAACGAAGGCGGGCCCCCCGCGCCAATGGCGGCGGCTATCTCGTACGGACCCACGCGCGCGCCGGGTGTCAGAGTCATGCAGGCGGCGGATTGTACAACGCCAACACGTGGTAAGCTCGCCTCCCGCCTATGAAGACGCTCGGCTGCACGCTGCTGCTGGCCTCCGTCGTCCTTCTGACTGGCTCGCAGCAATCGGGCCCCCCCTACGATCCGAAGGCCGCGCTCGACACGTTCCGC
The DNA here is from genome assembly GCA_035699745.1 of Vicinamibacterales bacterium. Lineage (NCBI taxonomy): Bacteria > Pseudomonadati > Acidobacteriota > Vicinamibacteria > Vicinamibacterales > Vicinamibacterales bacterium. The sequence continues at coordinate 10,942 of DASSPH010000068.1, read as the reverse complement.
ATCGCCGACGGGTTCCGCATCGAGCTGTTTGCCAGCGAACCGCTGATCTCGGATCCGGTGGCGATGGAGGTCGACGAGTACGGCCGCACCTATGTCGTCGAGATGCACGGCTACCCGCTCGACGTGAGCGGCACCGGACGCGTCATCCTGCTCGAGGACACCGATCGCGACGGCGCCGCCGATCGGCGCACCGTGTTCGCGGACGGATTGCGCCTGCCGACCGGCATCATGCGCTGGAAGAAGGGGGTGATCGTCACCGATGCGCCGCAGATCCTCTATCTCGAGGACGTCGACGGCGACGGGCGCGCCGATGTGACGCGCGAACTGCTCACCGGTTTCGCACTGACCAATCCGCAGCACAACCTGAACTCGCCCCTGTATGGGCTGGACAACTGGATCCATGTTTCGAGCGAGGGGACCGTCCGGACGATCCGCTACCAGAATGCGTTCGGTGATCAGGGCAGTGACGTGCGGTTCTCCGATCGGCCGGTGTCCCCACGGCTGCCGCGGAATGCCGGCGGCCGCGCGGTGCGCTTCCGCCCGGACACCTACGAGCTGGAGGCGCTCGCCACGCGCGGCCAGTTCGGGCACACGTTCGACGCATGGGGCCGCCACTTCTTCAGCAACAACACGCGCCATCTCTACCAGGAAGTGCTCGAGGCGCGCTACTCTTCGCGGAATCCCGATCTGATCGTCCCGTCCGTCGTCGAACAGCTGCCGGATTACCGGATTCCGGCCGACGTCTATCCGATCACACAGAACCCGGAATTCCAGCTGCTCACCGACATCGGCGTGATGACCTCGGCGTGCGGCGTCACCGCGTATCTTGCGGATCTGTTCCCCGCGGCCTATCGCAACGCGACGTTCGTCGCCGAAGGGGCGCACAACATCGTGCATGTCGACACCCTGCGCGATCACGGCGTCACGTTCCGCGCGAGCCGCATGTTCGACGGCCGCGAGTTCCTCGCCTCGACCGACTCGTGGTTCCGGCCGGTGAACTTCTACGTCGGTCCTGACGGCGCGCTGTACGTGATCGACTACTACCGGAAGATTCTCGAGCACCCGGAGTGGCTCGACGAGAAGACGGCGACGTCGCCCGACCTGTACGCCGGACGGGATCGCGGCCGCATCTACCGGATCGTCCCGACCGGCACGCCGCCCGCGTCGTGGACGAATCGTCTGAACCTCGGCGACCTCACGGCTGCCGAGCTCGTGCGCGCCCTCGCGAGTCCGAACATCTGGTGGCGCCGTACCGCGCAGCGCCTGCTCGTCGACCGGAAGCCGAAAGAAGCCGCGCCGCTGCTGGCGGCCATGGCGGCGAACGGCTCGTCAGCGGTTGCCCGCGTGCACGCGCTCTGGACGCTGGAAGGGCTCCGCAAGCTGGAGGCGCGCGTCATCGAACGGGCCCTGGAGGACTCGGCCGCGGGCGTCCGCGAGAACGCGACCAGGCTTGCGGAACTGCACCTGAAGGACTCACCCGCGCTCGCGCCGCGGCTGCTCTCGATGACCGGTGACGCCGACGCGAAGGTTCGCTTTCAGCTTCTGCTCACGCTGGGACACCTCACGACGCCGGAAGCCGCGGCGGCGCGCGACGATCTGCTGTTTCGCGACGTCGAAGACGGGTGGATGCAGCTCGCCGCGCTGTCAGCCGCGAACCTCGATTCAGTGCGGTTGTGGCGCGCAGCGGCGGAGCGGCTGAGCGGCTCGCCGAGCGACGCGCGGCGGCTGTTGTTCCGCCGTCTTGGCGCAGTCACGGCGGCGTCCCGCAAGCTCACGGCGCTGCGAGGCGTGCTGCGAGCCGTGGCGTCAGCTGCCGGGCCATCAGCGGCGTGGTGGCGCAGCGCGACGTTGGAAGGGCTGGCGAGCGGCATCCCCGCCGACAGACGGCGCAGCGCGGCGCTGAATCCTGAGCGCGAGCGGCTCTCCGGCCTCGTGCTCGGAACGGAGGACCAGGCGGTGAGGCGCGGTGCGCTGCAGGTGCTCGAAACGATTGGTCTGCCGCCGGGCGCCGCGGCGATGCCGGTGGTGAACGACGCCGAAAGGATTGCGGAGGATGCGGCCGCGAATGCGGAAGCGCGCGTCGATGCGGTACGCGTGCTGGCGCTGCACGGCGTCACCTCCCACGAGCCGCTGCTTCGCGGCATCATCAGCCGCGCCGAGCCCGCGCCGGTGCAGGTCGCCGCGGTTCGCGCGCTCTCAGAGCTGAAGGGTCCGGAGATCGCGTCGGCCTTCCTCGAGCGGTGGAATCGGTGGACGCCCGCCGTCCGCGCCGAAGCGGTGCGGGCGCTCATGCGCGAGCCGGCCCGCGTGCGGCTGCTGCTCGACGCCTTGACCGACGGGAGAGTGAAAGGAACGGAAGTCGATCGCCCGCTGCGCGTGCGTCTCATGATGCAGGAACAGCCGGAGTTGCGCGCGCGCGCCCGCGAGCTGCTCGGCGGCCCGATCGGCGGCCGCGGCGGCGACACCCGCGCCGCCGTGCTCACCCGCTACGCGCCCGCGGCATCGATGCCGGGAAATGCCGAGCGCGGCGAGCAGGTATTCGCGCGCGTCTGCTCGACCTGCCATCAGTACCGCGGCGCCCACGGCGCCGCCTACGGCCCCGATCTCGGCGAAGTCCGCAACCGCCTGCCGGCGGCGCTGATGCTCGACATCCTGCTGCCGAACCATTCCATTGCCGATCGGTACGAAGTCTGGTCGGTGGATCTCGTGGACGGGACCGCCACGGGCGGCGTGGTCGCGTCGGAGACCGGCTCGTCGATCACCGTCGCCCAGCCGGGAGGCGCGCAGACGACCATCCCCCGCGACCGCATCCAGTCGATGCGCGTGGCGGACATCTCGGGAATGCCTGAGGGGCTGGAAGACCAGATCGATCCGCAGCAGATGGCGGACCTGATCGCGTTTCTGAAGCGAGGCGGCGCCGAGAGTCTCATTCCTGCCGGCGTCGCGCAGATCGACATCACACCCGATGGTCCCATACGGCTGTCCGGGTACGGGAGCCGGACCGAACCGGCAACCGAGATCAAGCAGCGCCTCACCGCAAAGGCACTCGCGTTCGGCGCGGATGGAAACCATCCTGCGATCTTGATTACGGCGGAGCTGGTCGGTGTCACGCGGCAGATGAGCGACGAGGTCGCGCGCCGGCTGCAGAAAGCGGGGATCGAACGCGCGCAGCTGGTGATCGCGGCCACGCACACGCACAACGGCCCGGTGCTCACCGGATCGCTCCCGGGAATCTTCGGCAAGCCGCTCCCGCCGGATCAGCAGGCGGCCGTGGACAGACACACGGCGCGAACCGTCGACGCGTTCGAGCGCGTTGCGCTCGCCGCACTCGCGGATCGCCGCCCGGCGCGAATCGGCTGGTCGGCGGGGCGCGCAACCTTCGCGGCCAATCGGCGCGTCATCAAAGACGGCAAGTGGACCGGCTTCGGCGTCAACCCGGATGGTCCTGTCGATCACGACCTGCCGGTACTGACGGTGCGCGCTCCGGATGGCGGCCTTCGCGCCGTCCTGGTCAGCTATGCCTGCCACGGCACCACGCTCGAGGGAAAGGACAATTTCATTCACGGCGACTGGCCGGGCGCCGCGCAGCTGGCCATCGAGCAGCGGCACCCCGGCGCGATCGCGATGGTGACCATTGGAGCGGCGGCCGACGCGAATCCCCATCCACGCGGCGGCGGGCTCCCGGATGTCGAACGGCATGCGACGGCCGTCGCCGACGAAGTGGATCGACTGCTCGCCGGGCCGTTCCGGCCGCTCACGGCTCCTCCTGACGGCCGATTGCAGTGGATCGAACTCTCATTCGCCGGAGAGAAGGTTCTGCCAACGGTGGCCTACCCGATTCAGGCGTGGACGTTCGGCCGCGATCTCACGATGATCTTTCTCGGTGGCGAGGTCGTCGCCGAGTACGGTCTGCGGTTGAAGAAGGAGCTCGACGCGTCGCGCCTGTGGGTGAACGCATATGCCAACGACGTGGCGTTCTATGTCGCGTCGCGGCGAATGATTCCGGAAGGAGGCTACGAGGTCGAACGGTCGATGGACTACTACGGTCAGCCCGCGCGCCTCGCCGACGGCACCGAGACCCGCATCCTCGATGCGGTGCGGGCGCTCGTCACCTCGTCAGCGTCCGGTAGCGCTTCAAGAGCGCGCGCTGGCGCGTCTCCGTCGGCATCTCGCGTCCCTTGATGAACACCCGCTCCGCGCCGCCGGTCAGCTCGAATGGATCGGCGGTGGACCAGATCACGAGGTCGGCGTCCTTGCCCGGCTCGATCGAGCCCAGTCGATCCGACACGCCCCACAGCCGCGCCGGGGCGAGCGTCACGGCTTCGAGCGCGGCGTCGCGCGACAGGCCGTTGGCGATCGCGTTGCCCGCTTCCTGCCGGATGTTGCGCGAGTTCTGCGTGTCGAAGGACGCGATCGCCACCTGCACGCCGGCGCCCGACAGCCGCGCCGCGTTCTCGAGCGTCGCCCCGAGCGACTCGAATGACGGGATGTTGGTGAGCGGCTTGATCACGACCGGCACGTTCGCGGCGGCCAGTTGATCCGCGACCATCCAGCCCTCCGACGCGCCGACCAGCACGAGCCGGAGCTTGAACTCGCCGGCGAGCCGCAGCGCCGCGAGGAGGTCGCTGGCGCGGTTGGCCTGCACGGCGAGCGGAATCTGCCCCTTCAGCACGGGCTGCAGCGCTTCGAGATCCAGGCGGCTGCGCGCGTAATCCCGGCGCTGCGCGGTGTTGAACGCGAGCCGGTTCAGCGCGTAGTCCTGCGCGTCCTGCAGGATCTCGCGGATGCGGAGCACCGCGGTCGACCGCGAGCCGCCGGCGACGCCGGCTCCAGGCTCCCCGAGCAGCGCGATCATCGCGGCGGGTCCGCGGGTGACGCTCGCCGGCACCTGCCCGCCGCTGAGGTCGATCACCGCCGCCTGCCCGGCGAACACGTTGCCGGTGCCGCCCGGCGTGACCAGCGCCCGCGTCACCCCCTCGACACGCGTGACCGGAATCACCGCGGAGTTGCCGTTGAACGAGTCGACGACGTTGAACGCGGCGCTGACGCGCGCATCGGTCGTGCTCTCGTCGGCGGTGCCCTGGCCGGACAGCGGGATCTCGACCAGGCCGATCTGCACGGCGGAATCGATCAGGCCCGGCGTCACTGTCTTCCCCGCCGCGTCGATTACCTGCGCGCCGGCGGGGACCGTGACGTTCGCGCCGACGGCGGCAATGCGGCCGCCACGCATGACGATGGTGCCGCGCTGGATCACGGGTCCGGACACCGGATGAATCCGCGCGTTGGTGATCGCGATCGTTGGTCCTGCGTCGGTCGCGGCCCGGCGCACGTCAACGGCTGACCCCGCACCGTTCGGGCGCCCGCCCAAAGGGGTCAGACCCCGCTCTGACCCCACTCTGACCCCGCTCTGACCCGGCTCTGACCCGGGTCTGACCCCTCTCGCGGGGGGCGCGGGCAGGACCTGCCCGAGTTCGAAGTCGGACCGCGGCGTCCGCGGCTGCGAACGATCGAAGACCTGCGCCCCGTCGATGAAGACGCGCTCGGCATGCGCGTAGACGCTGAACGGATCCCCCGACCAGATCACGACGTCGGCGTTCTTGCCCGGCTCGAGCGACCCGGTCACCTGGTCGATGCCGAGCGCTTTCGCCGGATTCAGACTGAGCCACTTGACCGCGTCGGCGCGATCGATCGCGATCCCCGCCTCCGCGCCGGCGCGAATCGCTTTCGCCGCCTCCTGGTTGAGGCGCTGAATCCCGTCGGCGCTGTCGGAGTGCACGATCGCGCAGCCTCCCGCCTCGTGCACGAGCGCGATGTTCTGGGTGATGCCGTCGTAGGCCTCCAGCTTGAACCCCCACCAGTCGGCCCACATGCTCCCGCAGATGCCGTTCGCCGCCAGCAGGTCACGCACCTTGTAGGCCTCGACCGCGTGATGGAACGAGGCGATCTTGAAGTTGAATTCCCGGGAGATGTCGATCATCGTCGCCATCTCGTCGGCGCGATAGCAGTGGTTCTGCACGCGGATCTCGCCGTCCAGCACCCCCATCAGCGTCTCGAGCTGCAGGTTGCGGTCCGGGCGTTTCGCCGGATCGGCGCCGCCCGCCTTCCACGCGCGCATCCGCTCGCGGTACTCGGTCGCGGCCTGCCACGCCTTCCGGTATCCCGCGGCGTTGCCCATCCGCGTCGACGGCATCGTGTTGCGTCCGCCGTACAGGCGCATCGGGTTCTCGCCGCACGCCATCTTCAACCCGTACGGCGCGCCCGGAAACTTCATCTGGTCGGCGGTGCGCGCCGGCACGTTCTTGACGGTCACGCTGCGTCCGCCGAACAGGTTCGCCGACCCCGGCAGGATGTGCAGCGTCGTCACGCCGCCGGCAAGCGCCAGCTCGAACTGCGGGTCCTGCGGCCAGATCGCGTGCTCCGTGGACACTTCCGCGGTGTTCGGGCTGGTCATCTCGTTGCCATCGGCCAGCGACTCGATGGCGGGCGCGGCGTAGACGCCGAGGTGCGAGTGCGTGTCGATGACGCCGGGCGTGACCCACTTGCCGGCCGCGTCGATCACCGCGGCGTCCGTCGGCGCAGTGACCGCAGCGCCGACCGCCGCGACCTTGCCGTTCTGCAGCAGGATCGATCCGCGCTCGATCGCCGGGCCGGCGGCGGTGAGAATCGTCGCGTTGCGGATGACCGTCGTCCGCGCGGGCAGAGGCTGATACGTCGAGGCGTACGGATTCGGCGCCGGCGCGGCGGGCTGCTGATCGGCGGCAACCGCGGCGCCCGCAAGGGCCGCGGCCGCGAGAACGGCGGCAAGGTGATGACGCATGACGCGCGGATTATATCCAGCCGGAAGATCCGAGCGGTAGAATCAACGGATGCTGAAGTCCACGCTGACGCTCTTCGCCGCGCTGATCCTCGCGTCGTGCGGCGGCGCACGTCCGTCGTCGGAGGTCCCGCAGATCCCGCCGCCGGCGGATGTGGGCGCGGCGCCGGCCGATGCGGTCCGGACGTCCAGCAATCTGGCCAGCAAGGTGATCCAGCCCGGCAGCGGATCGCGGCATCCGCGCCCGAACTCGCGCGTGATGGTCCACTACACGGGATGGACGACGGACGGGAAGACGTTCGACAGCTCGGTGAGCCGCGGTGAGCCGGCCACGTTCGGGCTCGACGAGGTGATCCCGGGCTGGACCGAAGGGGTGCAGATGATGGTCGAGGGAGAGAAGCGCCGCTTCTGGATCCCGGGCCGCCTCGCCTACGACGGCGTGCCCGGCCGGCCGCAGGGAACCCTGGTGTTCGACATCGAGTTGATTCGCATCATCTCGTGAGCTCTTTCAGCCATTCAGCGACGGCGACGCGCGCAGCGCCCGTGGCTTCGCGTCCCGCCCGGAAGCACAGCTTCCACGGCGCCGACTTCGCCTCGTAGGCGGGATTCTCGAACCGCGTCCGGCCGTCCTCGGTGGTCTTCAGCGCCGCGGCGAAATCGACCTCGGCGCTGACCGCGAGGAACTCGCGCAGGCGGCGGGCAATCGCCGGAGACGCATCGTCCGGATACTGCCGCCGCCAGTTCGCGACTGCCTGTTCGTATTCCGTCGTCCGCTCCGCGCGGGCGGCGCGAATCTCCTGCAGCCGCAGCGCGCGCTGCTCCGGCGTGTTCATTCTGGCCTGCGCTTCTGCCGACGCCGCGAGCGTCCGCTCGAGCGCACGCCGCTGGTCCTCCGGCAGGCTCGCGATCGCCCGCCTCGACTCCTCCGCCTGCAGCTTCTGCTCGTCGTCGGCGCGCTTCAACTCGTCTTCTGGCGTGCCCTCGAACTGCGGCGGCTGCGGTTTGTGGGTTTCGCGCAGGTTGCCGTACTGCGTCTTGAATGCAGGCGATTTCGTATACGCCTTCAGCCATGCCACGCCGGCCGTCGCCAGCTCGGCGCGGACCGCGGGCGGCAGCAGCTTGAACGACGTGGACGGCAGCCCCGGGTTGTGGAGCCCGTTGCTGATGATGGTGATCGCGGCCTGCTCGGCGGACGTCATCGGGATGCCGAGCTGCGCGAACAGGTCGGCGCCACGGCCCGTCACGCCCGCCGCGGCCGCCAACAGCGCGAGCGCGATCGCCGTTGGCACGGTCCGCATCATCCCCTCACGAGGACGCGAGCGCGTCGGCGTACGCGAGCCAGCGGGTGAACCGCGGGTCGCGCCCGTGCACCACGTCGAAGAACGACTCCTGGAGACGAAGCGTGATCGGACCGGGCGTGCCGCCGCTCACCGCACGGCCGTCGACGTCGACGATCGGCGTGACTTCCGCGGCGGTGCCGGTGAAGAACAGTTCGTCGGCGGCCGAGAGATCGGCGACGGAGATCGGCGCGACGCGGGCCGGGATCCCGAGCGTGGCGGCGATCTCGAGGACGCTGGCGCGGGTGATGCCGGGAAGGACGCCGGCCTCCTCGCCATTGGTGAGGATCGCGCCATCCTTGACGAGGAACAGGTTCTCGCCCGACCCCTCCGCCACTTCGCCGCGCTGGTTGAGGAAGATCGCCTCGTCGAACCCGCGGCGCAGCGCCTCCTGCACGGCGCGCACCGAGTTGACGTACTGCCCGCAGGCCTTGGCGGTGGTCGGGATCGCGGACGCGTCGAAGCGGCGCACGCTGGAGATGCACACGCGGACGCCCTTGGTGATCCCCTCGCCGAGATAGGCGCCCAGCGGCATCGCCGCGATGGCGACGCTGACCGGGCACTCGCGCGGCCATAGCGTCAGGGAGTGCGCGTCGAAGAACGCGATGGGACGAATGTAGGTACGAGTGAGACGATTACGCGTCAGCAGCTCGAGCGTCGCGGACGTCAGCTCGGCGGCGGTGTAGGGGATTTCGAGCTCGTAGAGCGCCGCGGACGCGAACAGGCGCGCAATGTGGTCGTCCAGCCGGAAGACCGCGGGGCCGTCGTCGGTCTCGTAGGATCGGATGCCCTCGAACACGCCGGTGCCGTAATGGAGGCCGTGCGCCATGACGTGCACGCGTGCGGCGTCCCACGGGACGAACGCGCCGTTGAACCAGATGGTGTCCGACTTGGTGAACGGGGCCATGCGCGATTATACGCGGGCCCCGTCGGGCGGCCGCCGGGCGGGCGGCGGACGGGTCAGGCCTGCTGCGGCCCGGTCGAGAGCCGCTTGGCGTCCATCTCCTGTTGGGTGCGGTAGATGCTGCACCAATCCTTGTGCTCGGCGACGGGCATGCCGCACTCCACGCAGACGCGGACGCGGGCCTTGGCTTCGGGCTTCTTCGAGAACAGTTTCTGGAGGAGGCTCATGGTTCCTCAGACGGATTGGAAGGCCGCGAGGTTTACAAAAAGTTGTCAGCGGAGCGTGAGATCGCCCGCAAAGAGCTTCGCCTTCAAGAAGTACGGGCCCTTTCCCGTCCAGCTGAACGACCGCATCAGCCCGCCCTTGGAGACCTTGAACGGCTCCGCGCGCAGGTCGCCGGCGCGCACCGAGGCCTCGACGAGTCGATACTGTTCGGGCTGTCCGATATCGATCGACACGTCGCCGGCCCAGCTCTCGACGCGCTTACTGCCTTCCACGCCCCGGACCTCGAGGTCCCCCGCGCTCAAATCGATCTCGATGTCGCTCCGCGCCGGGATGTCGATCGTGAAGTGCACGCCGTTACGGAACCCGCCGGTGGTGATCACCGCGACCGTGCCGCGGACGTCGACGTCGGCCCGGACGTTCGTCCCCTGGTCGGGCCGATCGGCCCGCCAGGCGACGCGAATCCGTTCGTCGGCCCGGCCGGCGATGCGGTAGTCCCCCGCCGCCAGCTTCATTTTGATGGTTCCGGCCTTGCCGAACGGCCGGTCGAGTGGGGTTGCGGTGGCGGACTGGTAGGCGCCGGTCGAGCCGGCGAGGACGATCACCGCGACGAACGCCGCGAGCGCAGCCGGCTTCATGTCCGCCATTACGTAGCGCGGGCGCCGCCAGTTCGGCGAAGGGGCCGCCCGGCCTTTCCGGCCGTCAGGCGGCCAGCTGGTCGACACGCTGGCGGATGCGCTCCAGGTCGCCGCGCAGCGCGGTGAGCCGGGTCTCCGTGTCGCGGAGCTTGTCCCCCTCGGAACGGACGAACCGGCTGTACGGCGCGATGCTGTCGTTCATGCGCGCCGTGCTTCGCGCGATTTCTTCCTTGAACTGCGTGCGCAGGGCGTTCGACAGCCGTGCGCGCACGTCGGCAACCTTCGCGCGCATCGCCGCCTTCGCCTGGTTCCGCTTCGCCGGAATGATGAAGAAGCCGACCGCGGCGATCACGCTGGCCAGGATGATGCCGGTGACGTCTGCCGCCGCGGTGCTCGCGGCGACGGTCACCAGCGTGCCCAGGCCGAGCGCCCCTGCGCCGGCGGCGGCGGCGGTTGCCACGGCGTTGCGCGCGCCGTCCGCGAGCTGGCTCGCTTCGCGCCGCCGGTCGTAGGTGTCGACGACCTTCTGTGCCGCCCGCCCGACCGTCTCCACCATCCGCCGCCGTTCGTCGTGGAACGGCCGCGACTCGTCGTCGCTCGGAATGCGGTCCTTGAACTCGCGGCGGCGGTCGGCGAGGTGACGGGTGATCCGCTGCCACTGGCGGAAATCCTGGTCGACCATCCAGTCGACCAGCTCGTTCACGCGCTTCTCGATCTGCTGCGGCGCATCGGCGATCACCTGGCGCTCGAAGCCCTCCTGGACGCGCGACCGGTTGAGCAGATCCATCACCCGTCCGATCCGCATCGTGTCGTCGAAGAAGTCGTGGCCGCGGCGCTCCATCTCGAGCAGCACGTTGTCGACGGTGGCCATGCGCCCCTCGAACTCGCGCGCCATGTCCTTCTCGAACACCGCGAGCTGGCTCTCGACGTCGTCGAGCAGCGTGAAGTCCGACTGCAGCGCCGAGAGGCGCTCGCGCGTCGAAACCGCGTACCGGTCGATCAGCGCCGTGCCGACGCCGAGCGGATT
>DASSPH010000067.1 GCA_035699745.1 Vicinamibacterales bacterium | reverse complement strand
GAACTCAGTATCGCACCGACGAACTAGCGCAGAAAGCCAGAACATATCGCGCGCGTACATCGTTGAGGAGATGCGCAGGTCTGACACAATTCTCGCGGCGGGTTGCTCGTGCACGCCTGCAAATCGCTGAATTGAAAGATGATTGCAGAATGCGACGCAATCGCGGCCGACGTGCGATAATCGAATGTGAGACCGCTCGCAAGTTATTGATTCTAAAGACGGAGAGATGTCCGAGTGGTTGAAGGAGCACGCTTGGAAAGCGTGTGTAGGGGAAACCCTACCGTGGGTTCGAATCCCACTCTCTCCGCCATCCGCCTTCGCTCGCGCTGACTTCAGGCGAGCTACGGCGAGATGACGTCGCCGACAGGATGAGATCCCGCCGGAGCCTTGGCGAAGGCGGACGAATCCCACTCTCTCCGCCATCCCTCGCACCAGCCGCCGAGTCGCCCGCTTTCAACGATGTTGAGCGAGTTCTGAACCGGACCTGCGACGAAGAGCTTGGCCGGCGCCCGATCGCGTCGAGCTATCGAACTCCTACGCTCGCAAGATGTTCGAGAGTTCCAAGGTGTTCGAACCCCAGAGACTTGTGACCGCACGGTACCGGCTGCCGCCCTGTTGCGGGCGCAGCTGGAACCCGTGCGCCAAACCTCGACTGCTGCCACCAGGCGCCTCGTGCGCAATCCCTTGATGGGGTCACCCCTCGCTTGACAAGCCTCGGCGAGGTGCCGATACTACGGCAGCTATACATAGCTGGCTGTCCATATGCCCAAGCACACGAACGATCGCCTCCAGGGCACGCTCGACCTGCTGATTCTGAACATCCTGGCCCGCGGCGGCGCGCAGCATGGCTACGCGATCGCGCAGCGAATCCACCACGCGACTGACGGTTCCTTACGAATCGAAGAGGGGTCGCTATATCCGGCCCTGCAACGCATGACGCACGAAAAATGGCTTCGCGCGGAATGGGGGGTGACCAATACGGGCCGGAAGGCGCGGTTCTACACGATCACACCCACCGGACGTCGGCAGCTGGAGCAAGAAGAACGCCGCTGGCTGACACTAACCGAGGCGGTCGCCAGGGCCTTGCGGTTGGCGTAGGAGACGACCATGTCACGACTTCGGCGACTGTGGAACGTCGTGCGTCGGTCGCGCATGGATGACGACCTTCGGCACGAGCTGGACACGCATGTCGCGCTCATCGAGGAGGAAGAGCGCAGGCAAGGCTTGACCGCCGACCAGGCGCGGCGCAATGCGAGGACGCGGTTCGGCAATCCGCATGCGTACCGAGAGCGGGCGCTCGACGCGGTGATCGCGACGTGGTTCGAGCACGCCTGCAAGGACGTCCGCTTCGCCGCGCGCGTGCTCCGACGCGCCCCGGGTTTCTCAGCCACCGCCGTTCTCACCATGGTGCTCGGGATCGGCGCCAATGCCGCCATCTTTTCGATCCTGAACGGCGTCATCCTGCGCCCGTTGCCGTACCCCAGTTCCGAGCGGTTGATGTACGTGAGCGCGCAACACCCCGCAGTGGGCACGGGAGCGGTCACGTTGTCCCCGCCCGAGTACAAGGAATTGCGCGAGGTCAACCGATCGTTTACCGCGATCGGAGCGTTTGCGCCGGGCGCCGGCGAAGTGAACCTCACGGCGCCTGACCGCGCCCGGAGGGTGCGCAGCGCGAACGTGGACGAGCATTTGTTCGATGCGCTCGGCCTGCAGGCTGCGCAGGGACGTTTGTTTGCCCCCGGAGAGACTGGTCGTCCCGATCCCGCAGCGCCTACGGCACCCGTCGCGATTCTCTCGCACGAGTTGTGGCAGACCGCCTTTGGCGGACAGCCGATGATCGGGAAAACGGTGGAAGTGAACAGTCGGCCCCGCGAGGTAATCGGCATCATGCCGCCCGGCGCGGATGTCTTGAACCATCGGACGGAGATCTGGTTACCGCTGGGGTTGGGCCCGTCGGAGCTCAGGAGCCGACGCGCGCACTATCTCCACGTGATCGGCCGCCTGAAAGACCAGGTGACGGCGGAGGCAGCCCAGACGGAACTGAAGACGCTCAACGAAGGGTGGGGTGAACGTGTCGGGGTCAGCGATCACATGTTTGCGCCCTTGCCCACCGATGGCGCGGCCCGGGCATCGAATCCGGATGCCGGTCATGTCCTGCAAATGTCACCTCTCCACGATCAGATCGTCAGCCCTGCCAGCCGGGCGATCTGGATGCTGCAGGTCGCGGCTGGCTTGGTGCTATTGATCGTCTGCGCCAATCTCGCGAACCTCCTGGCGGCGCGTGTCGCCATGCGCCGCCGTGAACTTGCGGTGCGGATGGCGCTTGGCGCAACCCGGGGCCGGCTGCTGACGCAGTCCATCGCGGAAGGCGCAATGCTGTCGATCATCGGTGGCGCAGCGGCGCTGTGGATCGCGCGCGTCGGTCTTCATGCCCTGACGCAGGCGTACCCCATGGCACTGCCCCGATCGGGCGAGGTCAGTGTCGATCTCCCCGTGCTGCTCTTTGCCAGTGGCGTAGCCATCGCGACGAGCGTGTTCTTCGGACTCGTACAGCTTCGGCACATCGGCATGAAGGGTGTCGCGGCCGCACTCACGGATGCGGGCACCAAAGGCGCCACTGGGGGGACACGGCATTACATACGCCGCAGCCTGGTGGTGGTCGAAGTGGCCTTGGCGGTCATTCTCGTGGCTGGTGCGGGTCTGCTCATCCGCACCATCGCTAACCTCGGGAACGTCGACGCGGGATTCAACAGGTCACGCCTCGTCACGTTCTCGATCACATTGCCGGGAGCCACGTATCCGGACATGACGAGACAAGTGCAGACGTTTCTGCGCCTGCTCGACGCGCTGCGCGCCGTGCCTGGTGTCGAAGCGGCGACGGCGATGAGCGGGCTGCCACCACATCGGCCGGTCCTCAAGATGAATACACGGATCGAGAACGCCACGACGCCGTCGGTGGGGCCGTTTCACATCGTCGATTACTATCAGTCCGTGATGCCAGGCTACTTCGAAACGATGGGCATTCCCATCGTTCGGGGGCGTGGCTTTCAGTCCACCGATACCGCATCCTCCGGTCTGGTCGTCGTGGTGAACGAACGGTTCGCCGCCAGGTTCTGGAAAGGACTCGACCCGATCGGCCAGCGCGTCAAACCAGGCAACGATCAGGCCCCGTGGTTCACCGTCGTCGGGGTAGCGAAGGATGTCAAACAGGGTGGCCTGGATCAGGACACCGGTACCGAACTGTACAAATCAGTGCTACAGCCACAGAGCGCGAGCCCTAGCCACGTCGTGTTGCGCACGACGCTCGCACCAGCGGCATTGTCCCAGACGATTGAGCGAGTGGTCCGTGAGATGGACCCCGCGGTACCGGTCGTGCGCCTTCGGGATATGGAGGCCGTCTTTGCCGAGTCTATCCAGCGGCCTCGCTTCCTGGCGCAACTCCTTGGCCTCTTTGCGGGGCTGGCGTTACTGGTCGCCGCCATCGGCACGTATGGAGTGATCTCCTCCCTCGTGGCCGAGCGACGGCGCGAGCTCGGCATCCGGCTGGCCCTTGGGGCCAGTCGATCCGCTGTGCTCGCGCACGTGATGAGGGAGGGTCTCCTCCTCACGGCGATCGGTGTGGTGGTCGGACTCGCGGGGGCCTTCGGTCTGAGCCGGCTGATCGCGTCGCTATTGTTCGGCGTGACGCCAACAGATGTGCCCACGGTTGCTGGAGTCACTGCCACGATGATCATCGTCGCGGTGGTGGCATGCTTGCTGCCAGCCTGGCGAGCGTCGAGACTCGACCCGAACGCGGTGCTGAAAGTATAGGAGCGCTCGAGCCGCCTGACAGATGGCGATGGCTGTCATGCATCGGGTGACCTCCGGTCTGTTTGCGCAATGCTGTCCGCCATGGCCGACTACGCCTCGCTGCCGTACGAGATCTGCATCCGCCGCACGGCGGCCGCCGCAATCCACAGCACCACCGCGGTCAGCGCCAGCAGCCCGAGAATCGCGCCCGGACGTGACGCCGGCGCGGCCGGCGCCGCCAGCAGCCGGATCAGCGTCGGCGCATCGCTGTCCATCGGCGCCGGCACCGGACACAGCGACTGCAGGTAATAGAGAATGCTCATGCGCTGCAGCGCATGCGGAAGAATGCCGTTGATCCCTTCCCACACCAGCAGCACGGCCGCCGGGATGATCGGATTGCGGACGTACAGGCCCGCCGCGAGAAAGACGCTGCCGTAGCCGACGCACCCGAGCGCCGCGGCGGCCGCATACCAGAAGACGTGGCCCACCCCTCCGGCATTCCAGTAGGCCTGGAGCTCCACCGCGTCGTGCGGCCAGATCATCGCGCCGAACATCAGGAGGGCGCCGCCGCCGAAAATCGCCGCCGACGCAATCAGTCCTGCCGCGTACTTGCCCGCGAGCAGCACCTCGCGCGGCGCCGGCGCCAGCAGCCAGAAGTGCAGCGTCCTGTTGGTCATCTCGCCGCGGAACAGATACATGAAGATGCCGAGGCAGCCGAAGAAGATCGCGAGCCGCAGGTAGAAGTACTGAAAGATCCCGGCGAAGATCATCCGGTCTTCCTCGAAGTCGAGGACGGGGACGATGCGCCGGCCCTGCCGCTCCAGCTTCCCGTCGGTGAACGTCAGCATCGCTTCGCGGCGCCCGTCGAAGTAGACCAGGTACCGGTACTCGGTCCGCTGGTCCACGAAACCCGCGCCGGAAGACGTGACGACCGGAGTGTAGGTCTTGCCCTCGCCGCTCAACTGAATCGTGAAATCGCGCGTGTCGGCGTCGGCGTTCTCGCCGCCCGCGCTGGCATGCTTGACCACGAAGCGCGACACCCGGCGGACCTCGCCGAGATCCACCTGGAGGAACAACGGCCAGCCCTCGGCGCACCACTTGTCGTTCGCGCCTCCCGCCACGCTCCCGTTCACGGCCTTCTCCGGGCCCTGATCCGGGGTGCAGGGCGGACTGCCGGTCGCGGGACGCTGCAGCGCGAGATTCACCTTGCCATCCGGCCCGTAGATCTCGAACTCGTAGATCCTGGCGACCGGCTCGCCGCTGTACGACGCGCGACCGACATTCAGGCGGACGTAGCGCGCGTCCACGGCCGGCTCGATGACGTGCGTCGTCGCCCCCGAGCTCCCCGTCCGCTGCCGCACGCGGCGGACGCGCGTGCCGGTGTTCTCCCGGGCAGGCTTCCCCAGCCGGTTCTTCACGGCGTCGATGGTCTCCCCCTCCTGCACGCTGTCCAGCAGCGCGGGCGGCAGCACGCCGCTCCGGGCGAGCCGCTCCTTTCTGAGCTTCACGTCGAGACCGTGCCCGAAGAAGATCACCGAGGGGAGCAGCGCGAGACCGTAGACCCACAGCGCGCGCCGGGCGAAGAAGGCCCGCCGCAGCTCGATCTTCGCGATCGTCCACGCCTGCCGCGCCCGGTCGGCGAAGGAACGTCCTGAATTCATCGCGACTCGCCGCCAATCAGATACTCGTACAGCGCATCCACGTTCTCGTCGGCCGGCACGACACTCTCGATGCGGTGGCCGTCGAGCGCGATGCGGCCCAGCGCGCGCGCGAACTGCTCGCGGTCGCGGGTCATCACCAGCAGGCCCATCCGGTCTTCGTTCAGCTTGATCTCGGTGACGTGATCCTCGTTGAACAGCAGCGCCGCGACGCCGGACGCGTTCGCGTCGCGGCAGCGGACGATGAACTGGCTGGGATGCTCGTCGATCTCGTCGCGCACCTTGCGGATCTTTCCTTCCGCCACGATCATGCCGTTGGCGATCAGCACGACCTGATCGCTGATCACGTCGACCTCCTGAAGGACGTGGCTCGAGATGATGACGTGCTTTCCCGCGCCGGCCCACGTGTGGAACAGGGCGATCGTTTCGGCGCGGACCAGCGGGTCGAGGCCGTTCAGGGGCTCGTCCAGCACCAGCACGTCGGGATCGTGCGCGATCGCCTGGGCCAGGCGGACGCGCTGTCTCATGCCCTTGGAATACCCGGCGACTTTCCGGCTGGCGGCCTCGGTCAGGTTCACGAGCTCGAGCGCCTTCCACGCCTTCTCTTCCGCCTCTTTGCGGCCGAAGCCGAAGAGCAGCAGGCCGGTGGTGATGAACGTGAACCCGGTCGCCCAGCGCGGCGCGGTGTCGTACTGCGTCGCGTACCCGGTGATCCGCATCAGCGCTTCGGGATTTCGCGGAGAGATTCCGCGGACGAGGATCCGCCCGTGATCGGGAAACAGCAGTCCGGTCATCAGGTTCATCAGCGTCGTCTTGCCGGAGCCGTTCGGTCCGACGAGGCTGGTGATGCCCGGGGGAACGTTCAGCGTGACGCGATTCACGCCGAGCACCTCGCCATAGAACTTCGACACGTCTTCGAAGACGATCTCGGGCGAGGCCACGGGACCGGGCGCGCTCATCGGACGACCTCGACCGGCCGCAGCTTGCGTTCGATCACGGCGACGAGCATGGCGATGAACACCGCCAGCGCGGCGAGTGAGGCGCCGGCGCCCGGACCTTCGGGCGCGTCGACGCCCAGCAGGGCGCACCACACGCGATTGACCGCCCACGCCGGATCGAGGATGTGGCCCCACGTCACGCGAAAGACCTCGTCGATCATCTCGGCGATGCCGGCGAGGATGAAGAAGAAGGCGAGGCTGATCGCGCCGGCCACGACCCGCCACTTCACGTAAGCGGAACTGGCCATGGCGACGAGGCCGAGGACGAGCAGCCACAGCAGGAATCCGGCCACCATCCCTGCGCCGAGCGTCCAGTTCGCCACGAACCACCAGCCTCCCGCCAGGCCGACCTGCAGCGCGAACAGAAGGAGCCCGGGTATCCACGTGATCACGGACAGCATGCCGACGATCACCGCCAGGCGGGCCAGCGCGTAGCTCCAACGCGTCAGCGGACGGCTGAAATAGAGCGGCAGCGCGTTGTTCGCCAGGTCCGGCGCCACGAGACTGGGACCAGCCAGTGCCGCGAGGAAGACGGCACACGCCGCCTGGACGTACATGAAGATCGAGAAGAAGGTGCCGTTGACCTGGATGAACTCGCGAAAGTCGCTGTCGAGCCCCTGCAGCAGATCCACGTAGTTCGCGAGATAGATGAAGCCGGCGCAGAGGAGCGGCCAGACGAACGCCGCCATCGTGAGCAGGATGACGAGACGCTGCTGGTACAGCCGACGCCACGCGTAGCGGGGCAGGACCATGAAGCGGGTCCAGGCTCCGGTCAGCGGACCGTCGTAGCGGCGATATCCGCGCTTGTAGACCGCCACCTAGACGCCGCCTGTTCCGAGCGGGCCCGAGCGAGTCGAGGGGTCGAGCGCCGCGACCTCCCCCGGCGTCTGCGACAAGTGGCCCATCGCCTTCAGGAAGATCTCCTCGAGCGTGTCGCGGCGGTGAGTCAGTTTCCTCACCAGCAGGTTCTGCCTCGTCGCCAGTCCCCAGATCGCCTCGACCTCGACGCCCGCCGGCAGGACGATGCGCCAGCGGCCGGCCCCTTCGGCAACGCCTTCGGCGCCGATCTCCGGCAGAGACGCGCGGAGGTTCCGATCGTCGCCCGTGACCTCCAGCTCGACGAACGACTTGTTCGACTTGCGCTCTGCTTCGAGATTGCAGTGATGGACGATCATGCCGTCCTTGAGGATGACCGCTTCGTCGCACACCTGCTCGATGTCGCGCAGCAGGTGAGAACAGACGAGCACGTGCATCCCCTGCTCCTCTTTCATTTCGGTGATCAGCTTCAGCATCCGCCGGCGCGCGGCCGGATCGAGCCCGTTGGTGGGCTCGTCGAGCACGACGAGCTCTGGCCCGTGGACGATCGCCTGCGCGAGCTTGGCCATCTGTTTCATGCCGTACGAGTAGGTCCGCAGCTCGCGGTATCGCGCCTCGCCGAGTCCCACATGGAACAGGACTTCGTGCGCCTTCTCCAGCGCGGCTTTCGGCGGGAGGCCCGACAGCTCCGCCATCTGGCGGAGGAAGGTGACGGCCGTCATCTCCCCGATGAACGAGTCGTTCTCGGGCATGTAGCCGATCCTCGACCGGGCTTCCCCCATGGTGCGGCGGGAATCGAGGCCGAGGATGCGCGCGCGGCCGCCGCTGGGAGGAAGAAAGCCGAGGAGCGTCTGGATCAGCGTAGACTTGCCCGCCCCGTTGGGCCCGAGCAGGCCCACCGCCTTTCCTGTGCCGGAAACGCCGAGACGGCAGGTGATCCCGTGGAGGATCTCCCGCCGTCCCAGCGTGACTTTCAGGTTCTCGAGTTCGACGACGGCAGTGTTTTCCAAGTGGTCTATTGCCGGGCCGCCCCGCCCAGACCCTGGAGCAGCATCGCGTCCATGATCAACCCGGAGATACGAGTACGGCTGGCCGCATGGATCCGTTCCGGCGTTCCGTCGAACACCACGAGTATCGGATCGCGGCCGGCGAGCAGCTCGCCGAACGGGGAGTTCGGGGCCACGGTGGACACCAGGCCGAGCGCCCCCTTCGCGTTCAGCCAGGCGAACGCAGACGGATGGAGTCCGGCCGATGACGGAAGCTGGCCGAGGAACTCCGGCGACCATACGAGCTGGCCGCCGCCGCTCCGGGTCGCGATGGCCCGCTCGGCGACCGCCCGGTCCGACGCCGCCACGAGGTAGCCCCGATCGTACGTCCAGGTGACGCCGATCGGCAGTCCTCCCGGTTTCAGCGTGGTCCACGTCCGCCCGTTCGCGGTCTCCTGCGTCAGAACGATCCGCCTGGCCTGTTCGTCGGGTCCAAGCTCCGCGTTGACCGTCTCCATCAGCTTCGCCAGCGAGCTGTCGATGACCGCCGGGTTGTTGACGACGCTGGCGAGCACCCATGACGGGCCGGTGGCGGTGAGTCCGGTCAGCGCGAGTGCCGACTCGGTCCCCAGGGCGGCAGTCAGGTTCTGGACGAAGCCGGCGCCGAGCTTCTCGTCCAGCGTCGCGAGACCGCGCTGGAAGTCCGGCGCCGCCTTGGTGATCTGGGAGGTGAGCTCCTCGAAGAGCTGCAACGGCTCGCGCGTCGACACGTAGCCGGCCGCGAGGGCGTCGGCCGGCAGGTACTCCGCCGCGCCCCCGGAACCCGCGTCGGCGAGCCACGCCGCCAGTCCGGATCGCTCCCCCTGGAACGCGAACGTGATCTCGTTCTCCGGCGCACCCGACGGCGCACGCTGCTCGACGAAAACGTACTTCATGCCCACCATGCCGGCAAACTCGATCGGAGGCGCGTCGTCTCCGGCCGCCATCGTCACGACCGGCGGCGCGTCCATCCCGAACAGCCAGCCGACGCCGCGCTCGTAGCGCTGCTTGATCGCTGTCGCAAAGGGAGAGCCGGCACCCTGCCCGAGATGCGCGAGCGCCCACGCCAGGTGCGACTGCGAGTCCGACACGACCATCAGATCCTCGGACACGGAATACGCGGTGGATTGGCCGGAGTCGCCGGCCGCCGCGAACAGCCCCGCCAGCGCGCTTGCGAGCTCCGCGCGTTTGCCCGGCTGCACGCGGGCCATCACCATCGGAAGGGGATCACCCGTGCCGGCGGCGCTCGCACAGAAGACGAGCTCGTCACCCAGCAGCGGATTCACC
Source organism: Vicinamibacterales bacterium (assembly GCA_035699745.1). Taxonomy (NCBI): domain Bacteria; kingdom Pseudomonadati; phylum Acidobacteriota; class Vicinamibacteria; order Vicinamibacterales; species Vicinamibacterales bacterium. The sequence continues at coordinate 198,547 of DASSPH010000067.1, read as the reverse complement.
GACTGGATGCGCTCCACCATCTGTTTCAGCTCGCGGCCGGTCTGGGAATTCCACCACGCCGCGAACGTCGCGTTCTGCGCCGACTGCTCCTCGGCGAGCACGATCGCGCGATCGATCGTGAGGCCCGGATTGGGGACGGTGCCGTAGACGATCGCGCCTGCGGGCAGATACGACAGCAGCGCGGAGTCGGTCCGCAGCACGGCGGGAACGTTCGCCAGCTCCCGTTCGATCTTCACGAACGACCGGAGCAGCTCGAGGTAGGCGGCCGCGTCGGGACTCCACGACACGGCTTCCGCGACCGAACTCTCCAGCCCCGCGAAGGAAGCGGCCTGCTGCCCGGGACTGAGAAGCACGTCCCTGCCCGGCTGGTTCACCGCCACCGACCCTTCGACGACGGAAACGACCGATCCACCCATGCCGGCCGAGACCGCGAACACGGTGCCTTTCACCGACGCGATCGAATCGCGGGTCAGAACCTGCAGCCGCCCGCGGCGCTGTTTCGCCGCCTTGACGATGACGTCGCCGCGCTGCAGGTGAATCGCCTGCCCGCTCCACGCGGCCGTGACGAAGAGCTCGGTTCGCTCGTTGACGTCGACGACGGATCCGTCCGCCAGCCGCAGCACCGCGTGCGCTCCCGGACCGGTGCGGACCGCCTCACGCTCGCCGATGGTGGCGCCGGCGGTGAGCGAACCTTCGCTCAGCCGGTAGAGGCCTCCCTCGGCGGCGACCACCGTGGCGCGCGGACCGCCGGGCGCCATCAGGCGATCGATGGTGCCGCGTCCGAGGTAAAGAACCGAAAGGACGAGCGCGGCTGCCGCGGCGAGGGCTCCTCGTTGCACCCAGCGGGAGGAGGAACGCTGCGGCATCGCAACGACGGTCCTCTCGCCTTTCATCTCGGCGATGCGGCCGCGGCAGCCGGGACAGCGACTGAGATGGTCCTGGACGAGCATCCGCCGGCCGCCCGGGAGCTCGTCCGCGAGATAGGCGCGCAAGTCCTGCCGGAACTCCGCACACGTGGCGCCGCCGGCGTTCGTCAGGTTCGCAAGCACGCGCGCCCGCGCCGCGTCGAGCGCGGCGGCGTCCACGTGTTCGTCTGCCATCTCCTGAAGCGCTCGATCGAGACGATCGTCCGACATGTCCATACTCCTTCTATCTTCCCTATCTCCGATGGGCTTCCCCCCTCGGACTCCCCTATACGCCCGCGTCTAGCGCTCCATCTCGGCCTGCAGCCGCTGCCGGATTCGATGGAGCCTCACGGCCACGTTGTTCTTCTCCAACCGGAACAACCCCGCCAGTTCGTCGTTCGTCAGCCCCTCGACGTGACGCAGCAGGAACAGGCTTGCGTCGTCGCGGTCGAGGGTCGCGATGGCGCGCCGAAGCCGTTCCTTCAACAGAAACGGCGTGTGGACGGCGGCGTGCGGCGCGCGATCGTCGTAAACCGCATCCGCGCGAAACTCGCGGCGCCGCAGCACGTCCACCGCGGCGTTGACGGCGGCGCGCTTGAAATAGGCGTTCGGCCGCATCACCTCGTCGGCCTCAGCGCCGGTGGCCAGGACGCGGAGGAAGACCGTCTGCAGGACGTCTTCGGCGTCGGCCGGATTGCCCGTGACGCGGAGCGCTGCCCGGTAGACCGCCTCGTAGTGGCGCTCGTAGAGCTCGGCGAACCCCGCGGGCGGGGTCGTGGTCGTCATGCCGTGAATGGGAAGCTCGTCAACGCGTGCGCTGGCTGTGATCACCTCGTCCGCCTTACCAGCTGTGACGCGCGAGGAGGCCTACTATTACACGGCCTCCGCGCTCATTTTCCCTTCGCGGCTTCTTTCGCGGCATCGATCCTGGCGCGGCCCCGCACGACGCCGTCGCGCTCACCGGTCATCTCCCCCTGCAGGCGTCCCTTGACGATGGTCAGCGTGAACTTGAACAGCGGGCCGTCCGGCTGCTGCACCTCGAAGGTGGCCTTGCCGGCGTTGACGGCCCCTTTCTCAATCGGTCGCTGCCGCTCGGGCGGCCCCGCCGTGCCGGAAAGCACCTTCCCCTTCTGGGTCAGGTTGAACTCCGCCGGGTTCGCATCGCCTTCCGTGCCGTCGGGGCGCTGCATCGTCAGGGTGCCTTCCCACTTGCCCGTGAAGCTGGCGGAGGTTTGAGCGGCGGCGGCCGGCGCGAGGCCGAGCAGGACGGTGGCGACGAGGACAAGTCTCTTCATCTGGGTCTCTTTTCCTGGGGACTATTCACGGCGCAGTGCAACGAGAGGATCGACACGGGACGCGCGGCGCGCCGGAACGTAGCTGGCCAGGAACGCCACGGCCAGCATCACCGCGGACATTCCGGCGAACGCGAGCGGGTCCAGCCGCGCCACGCCGAAGAGCAGCGTCTGGATGTAACGTGTGAGCGCCATCGCGGCCAGCGCTCCCGCGGCCACACCGGCGAGCGCCACGCGCGTGCCCTGCCAGACGAACATCCAGCGCACCGACTGTGCCGCGGCGCCCAGGGCCATCCGCACGCCGATCTCCTGCGTCCGCCGCGTCACTCCGTAGGACAGCACCGCGTAGAGGCCGACGGCGCCGAGAATGAGCGCGAGGACCGCGGCAATGCTGACCATGATCATCGTGAACGACAAGGTGGCCGTCGCCTTCGCGGCGAGGTCCTGCATCGTGAATACGCGATACATCGGCGATTGCGGGACCACTTCCCGGATGATGGCGCGGACCTCGGGAGCGAGCGTGTCGGCCCGCGCGGACTTGATTACGTACGCGGGTGACGTCGACGCGCCAGGCAGGTACACCATCGGCTCGCGCGACGTACGGCGGAGATCGTCGACCAGAACGTCCTCGACGACGCCGATGACGGTGTACCAAATGTCGTTGGTGGACGCAGCCGGGCGGATCTGCTGACCGAGCGGCTCTTCGCCGGGAAACAGGACGTTCGCGGCCGTTTCGCTGATGATGACGTTCGGCGTGCCCAGCTCCTCTTCCATCCGCTCGAAGTACCGCCCGCGCTCGAGTTCGATCCCCATGGTCTGGAAGTACTTGCCGCCGGCGGCCGCGTTCCGCACCAGCGGCGCTTCCGCGCCGCTGGCCTGAATCCTGCGCGTCGTGACGTTCACGCTCCCCGCGCCCTCGTCGAGCGGCAGTGTCGAGATGAACCCGACGGACTCGACGCCCGGCAATGCGGCCAGGCGATCCATGAAGACGTACTGGAACCGCGAGACCGCGGCGCGGTTGTTCAGATCGGGCCCGCCGGCCGCGATTTGAAACGTGAAGATCCCTTTCGTTTCGTACCCGGCGTCGACTCGACTGAGCTGCACCACGCTCCGCATGAGCAGCGCGGCGCCGACGAGCAGCACGAGCGCCGAGGCGGTCTGGAGCGCGACGAGCGCGTCGCGGGTCACGCTGCCGCGGCCGACGATGCCGCGGCCGGCCTGCTGGAGAGTGCCCAGCCGCGGGCCCGACGCGCGGAACGCCGGCAGCAGGCCGAAGGCACACGCGGCCAGGACCGAAATGCCGGCCGTGAAGAGCAGCGACCAGCGATCGAGGTGCGCCGTGGCGAGTCCGGGAATGGGGGCGCCGGCAAATCCGCCCGCAACCGCATCAGGCGCCGCCTTGACGAGGAGCGGGACGCCAATCCACGCGATGAGCGCGCCGGCGGCCCCGCCCGCTGCGGCAAGAAGGAGCGCCTCGGTCAATTGCGGACGCACGAGATCGGCTCGCCGCGCGCCCAGTGCGCGGCGCACCGACAGTTCGACTCGGCGGTTCTCCGCGCGGACCGTGAACAGGTTGGCGATGTTCACGCACGCGACCAGAAACACGATGCCCACCGTGCCGAGCAGAATCCAGAGTGCGCCGGCGATCTTGCCGACCATCTGGTCGCGCAGTGGCTTCACCACCGGCCGGTGTCGCTCCATGATCCGGGCGTAGGGCGCGGGTCCGCCCAGCCGCTGCTGGACGCGGCGCGCGAGCGGTTCCATCTGCGCCACCAGCGCCGCGCGATCGGCTCCCGGCCGCATCCGCGCGATCATGCGCGGCCCGAACCCGCCCGGCGTCACCTGCGCCGGCCGAATCGCGAGCGGCACCCAGAAGGCGACGCGCTCGTCGGGAAAGCGGAACTCCGGCCGCATGACGCCGATCACCTGGCGGTTCTGTCCGGCGAAGAAGTAGCTCTTGCCGATGACGTTCGGATCGGAATGGAACCAGTTCTCCCACAGCCAATGGCTGAGGGCGACGACGCGCCCGTCGTCCGTATCGGCAGGCAGCCGCCCGAGCAGCGGCACGGCCCCAAGCGTGGTGAAGACCGACGGCGTGGCCTGGGTCACGAACAGCTGGTCGACCTGGCCTTCCGCGCGAGTGGTCGACGACCCGATCCCGTAGATGCCCGCGTCCTCGATTCCCGGCACGCCGTCGCGGTATGCGAAGTACAGCTCGTCCGGAACGCCGAACTCCTCGGGCTGATCGGTCCCCGGCGCCGTGCCGCCAACGTGGACGAGCCGCTCGGCGTGCGGATACGGCAAGGGCTCGAGCAGCACCACCTTGACGATGCTGAATATGGAGGCATTCGCGCCGATGGCGAGCGCGAGCGTCGCCACGACGGTGAGCGTGAAGCCGGGGGTGCGGGCCAGGCCGCGCGCCGCGTGCTTGAAGTCTCTTATCCAGGATTCCACGCCAGCCATGACGCGCGAGCCGGCTGGCTATTACAATCATCTACGCCAATTTGAACATCGACGTTGCGCTCACGCTCGCCGCGTTCGGGATCGGCGTCATCGTCGGTCTCACCGGCATGGGCGGTGGGGCGCTGATGACGCCCGTGCTCGTGCTGTTCTTCAACGTGTTGCCGCTGACCGCCGTGTCGTCGGATCTGGTGGCGAGCGCGGTGATGAAGCCGGTCGGCTCGATCGTGCACCTGCGGCGGGGCACCGTCCACCTCGGCCTGGTGAAGTGGCTGTGCATCGGGTCCGTTCCGGCGGCGTTCTGCGGCGTGCTGCTGGCTCGCGCCCTCGGCGACGGCGAGCAGGTGCAGGGGGTGATCCGCACCGCGCTGGCGACTGCCTTGTTGGTGTCGGCCGCCGGCCTGATGGTCCGCGCCTACATGCGCCTGGTCGAGCACGCTCGGGTTCGCGACGGACGCGCCGCGCCGCTGCCGCAGGGACGCCCCCGCCTGGCCGTGCGCCCGCTGCCGGTCCTCGTCATCGGCATCGTCGGCGGCCTGGTCGTCGGCATGACGTCGGTCGGGTCGGGCTCGCTCATCATCATCGGATTGATGGCGCTGTATCCCCGGCTGAAAGCGAGCGAGCTCGTGGGCACCGATCTGGTGCAGGCGGTCCCGCTGGTGGCGTCAGCCGCGATCGGTCACATCATCTTTGGGGACTTTCAACTGGACCTGACGACCTCCCTGCTGCTGGGCAGCATCCCTGGCGTGTGGGTGGGCGCGCAACTCTCGGCGCGCGCACCCGGCGGACTGGTGCGGCGCGCCCTCGGATTCGTCCTGCTGGCCAGCGCACTGAGACTGCTGAACGTCTCGATGCGCGACACCGGCCTCATCCTCCTGGCGGTCGCCGTCCTCGCGCCGGTGCTCTGGATGATCGTGCGGCGGCGCCACGGTTTCCCGGCGCTGGCGCGCGGCGACGATCCGGAGGAATGACGCGGCGTCATCTCCCGGTGATGCGCTGCAACTCCTGCGTCCAGTTCAGCACGACCGAGATGTCGACGAAGCCGTTCGGGTTCCTGACCGCGGGCTTCAACATGAGGAACCGTCCGTCGATCGGCGAGATGTCGTACGGCCTGCCGGATATTCCCCGCGGCGGCTTCTCCCAGTCGAACAGCTTCGTCACCCGGCCGAGCGTCAGGGACGGCGACAGCGTGACCGCGGCCGCCATCACCGCCCCGCCGGGATCCACGTAGTACAGCTCGCCGCTGTCCTTCGAACCCCATGCGGGAAAGCGCCCGCCGTCGATAGACACCTTCTCGCGCCGGCCGCTGGCATCCGGAAACGGGCGAAGGAAGATCTCCACCTGCCGGCCCGACTCCTGCGACTCGTAGGCGATCCACTTGCCGTCGGGCGACACCGCTCCGATCCACGTCCTGGCGCCGGTGTTCAGCAGCGGCTCCAGCCGCCCATGGCGCGTCAGGTGGAGAACGCTGAGGTCGCTGAAGTTCTTGACGGCGATCAGCCGCGTGCCGTCCGGCGTGACGGCGTTCGTCATCTGCGTGCCTGGAGCCGCGTACACCAGCGTCGCGGGTGCCGCGCCGTCCGCCGCCTGCGAGTAGAGGTTGAAGTTCCCGGTTCGATTCGACGCGAAGAAGATGCGGCTTCCGTCGGGACTCCAGACCGGCAACAGGTCCTCGGTCGGACCATCGGTCAATTTCGTGAGACTCCGCCGTTCGAGATTCCAGATCCAGACGTTCCGCGTCGCGCCGACGAGATCGACGGCGATGCGGGTGCCATCCGGTGAAATCCGCGGATTCGAGTACCTGTCCGGTGGCAGCGGGAGCGTTTCTTCCTTTCCCTGCCGATCGACCCATGACATCGCCCGCCGCAGGTCCGTCGACAGTTCCGGGCGGATCGCCACCAGCGTGCCGGTACCGGAGACGTCGTACGGAGCCGCGCCGTTGTCCGCCGCGGTGGCCATCTCGAGATCCGGCACTCTCGCCGGATTCCCCCGCAGCTGACGTCTCTCTGCGTCGAAGGCCACGGCGCTCAGCGCCTGACCAGTCGCGTAGATCAAGTGCCCGGTCGGAAGGTACTGCGCGTCCGTGCCGCCTCTGAGAATGATGGTGGTCTGGAGCGTGGCCAGATCGAGCAGCGCGATCTCCGCGGTATCGATCGACTCGACAGGGACGATGGTGAACAGCACGGCTCGACCGTCGGGCAGGAACCGGGGCCAGGCGTAGGCGCGTTCCTTCCTCCGTGGATCCGGCCTGGCGAGGAGCCTGGCGCCTCCGCCGTTCTCGGCGACCTGGTAGAGACCGACGGACGTGGCGTACACGATCGTGCCGTCGCGCCCCCAGGCTGCCCCGAACGGGCGCTCCGACATCGGCGCGATCGACACCGGCGCGCCGCCGCCGACCGCCACCTTCTTCAGTCCGGGTCCGTCCCCTGCGGTGGAGAAGAAACCGACCCAGTCGCCCGCCGGCGAGAAGAACGGATTCCATGCCTCGATATCGACGGTGCTGGCGTCCTTCCGATCGAGGCGGCGAATCCACAGCCGGCTGGCCGCGCTGTACGCGACCTGCATCCCGTCCGCCGAGATGGCCACCCGACGGACGCCGAACGGCAATGCGACCGGTGCATCGAGGGAGGGGATCGACAGGCGGATGAGGGGCGCGGCACCGCGCGGCGCAGCACGGTGCCCGGCCCACCAGCCGCCGAGTGCCGCCAGCGCGATCGTTCCGATGATGGCGGCGAGCTGCCACGGGCGGGAGCGCGCGGCGCGAGGCGCAGACCCCGCCCGATCGGAGCCGGACCTGAGCGCCGCGATGGCGTCATCGACCTCGAGCCTGGCATCGCCGATGTGCTTCAGACGGAGCCGCTGATCCTTCTCGAGACAGCGGCGAATCAAATGGCGCGCGATGACGGGGACATCGGAAGGCAAGGTCGAGTAGTCGGGGTCGGCGCCGACGACGCTCGCCAGCGTGTCGGTGGTCGTCGGCCGCCGGAACGGAGAGACGCCGGTCAGCATTTCGTAGAGCACGACGCCGAAGGACCAGATGTCCGACTGCCGGCCGGCGCGATCGCCTCTCGCCTGTTCGGGACTCATGTAGGCCGGCGTGCCGAGAACCACGCCCGGCAGCGTCGCCGGGATCGAGATCGTCGAGGCCGCCGTGGCTGCCGGACCGTCGACGGGATCGAACGCCTTCGCCAGGCCGAAGTCGAGGACCTTGACGACGCCGTCGGCGCGCACCTTCACGTTTGCGGGCTTGAGATCGCGGTGGACGATGCCCTGCTCGTGCGCCGCTTCGACGGCTTCGGCAATCTGCCTGGCGATGGCGAGCGCTTCTCCCGGAGGAATCGGTCCCTGCGCGAGACGATCCGCGAGCGTCGGCCCTTCGACCAGCTCCATCACGAGCGCCGGGCTCTCGTTCGGCGTCTCCAGACCGAAGACGTGCGCGATGTTCGAATGATTGAGGGCGGCGAGGATCTCCGCTTCGCGGCGGAACCGCGCCAGGCGATCGGGATCGAGCACGACGTGAGCCGGCAGCACCTTGATGGCCACCTGACGCTTCAGGGTCGTGTCCGTCGCGCGATAGACCTCGCCCATCCCGCCGGCACCCAGGGCGGAGACGATTTCGTAGGATCCGATCCGCGTCCCCGCGGGCAAAGGCACAGTGTCGGTCTCGAGCGCTGACGCGCGCGCACCATAGTAATCGACCGGGCCGGCGTCCGTCGCGGGATCCGCCGAGATGACCGTCGTTGACCGGCGGGGGAATCGCAAGTACGTTCGTGGCGGTGTCGAGGCCTGACTCGGGCGCGCATCACCCGCTTGCGCGGATGGAGCTGCTGGCGATCGCCGGCGCGACGCTCCTGCTGCACGCCGCCGCCGGTGCTCGCTACGGCTACTTCCGTGACGAGTTGTACTACCTCGCCTGCAGCGACCATCTCGCGCTCGGCTACGTCGACCACCCGCCGCTTTCGATCGCGGTGCTCCGGCTCGCGCGACTGGTCCTCGGCGACAGCCTCTGGGCGATCCGCCTGCCGGCCTGGCTCGCGGCGGCGGCGACCGTGTTCGTGACGGGACTGCTCGCGCGGCAGATTGGCGGCGCCAGGTTCGCGCAGATTCTCGCGGCACTCTGCGTTGTCGTCGGACCGGTCTACCTCGGCGTCGGGCATTTCTTCTCGATGAACGCCCTGGACCTGCTCTTCTGGTCCGTGTCCGCGCTGGCTTTCGTGCACGCGATCTCCTCGACGCGGCCGGCGTGGTGGGTCGCGCTCGGCGTGTTGCTGGGGCTCGGACTCCTGAACAAGATCAGCGTGCTCTGGCTCGGCGCCGGCATGGCGGCGGTGCTGCTCCTGACGGGCGCGCGCCGGCATCTGACGACGGCGGGGCCCTGGCTGACCGCGGCGATCGCCGGTGCGCTGTTCCTGCCGCACGTGGTCTGGCAGATCCAGCATGGATGGCCGACGCTCGAGTTCATCGAGAACGCAACCACCCGGAAGATGTCGCCGGTCGCCCCGCTGGAGTTCCTGGCGAACCAGATCGTGGTCCAGCACCCGATCACGCTCCCGGTGTGGACCGCGGGCCTGCTGCTGCTGTTTCGCCGCGGCGGCCAGCGTCTCGACGCTCGCGCGCTGGTGTGGCTGTTCGTTGTGCCGGCGGCGATCCTGCTGGTCTCGGGTACCGCGCGCGCGAACTACTTGAGCCCGGCGTTCCCGATGATCTTTGCCGCCGGCGCGGTCGCGATTGAACGCATGGTGCAGCGGCAATGGCTCCGCGCTGGGATGGTCGTCGCGATTGTCGCAGCCGGCGCCGTCACTGCGCCGGCAGGGCTGCCGGTGCTTCCCGTGGAGACGTTCATCCGGTATGCGGCGGCGCTGAGGCTTGCGCCGCGGGCCGAGGAGAAGACACGCGTCGGGCTGCTGCCGCAGCACTATGCGGACCAGTTCGGATGGCCGGAGCTGGCGCGCGAGGTGAGTGCCGTGTACGCCGGGCTCTCACCGGACGAGCGCGGACGTTGCGCGATCCTGGCCACGAACTACGGCCGCGCCGGCGCGATCGACTTCTTCGGACGCGAGCTCGGCCTGCCGCGCGCGATCAGCGGGCACAACAGCTACTACCTCTGGGGTCCACGCGACTACACCGGGGACGTGATGATCATCGTCGGCGGGTCGTATGAAGACCACGCGCCCGATTTCGAGCAGGTGGTCGAGATGCGTGCCGTGCGATGCCGCTATTGCATGCCGTACGAGGACGGCGTCCGCATCTTCGTCTGCCGGCGCCTCAAGATGCCGCTGCGCGACGCCTGGCGGTCGATCAAGGACTACATCTAGGGCCGCGGGTCTGCGCCTGTGCAAGGCGCGACACGCGCGCGACATTTTCCCCGTGCGCGGGGAAGAAGCCGCGCGCCGCGCGTGCGATCGCACGGCACGCGCCCATAACCCGTCGCCGCGGAGGCATCCTGCTTGCTCTGCTGACTCGTGCAAGCTTCCGAGGTGCAGCATGTCGCGACCGCGAACCCATCTGATCACCGTCCTGGCCGGCGCAGCGCTGCTCGAGGTCGCTGTTTCCACTGCGCACGCGCAACAACCTCTGTCGGGCCGGACCGGGCGCGAGGTGTTCGAGACGATCTGTGTGACCTGCCACGGACCCGACGGCCGCGGCGGCGTGAATCCCGCGCTCGAGCGCATCGTCAAGCCGCCGGACTTCACTGATTGCGCCTTCGCGGCCCGCGAGCCGGATCGAGGATTCCTGGCGGTCGCGCATCAGGGGGGCGCGGCGCGCGGCTTCTCGCCGCTGATGGCGCCGTGGGGCGGGACGTTCACCGAGCAGGAGCTGGCGCTCGCGATCGGCCACATCCGGACCTTCTGCAGCGATCAGCGGTGGCCCCGCGGCGAGCTGAACCTGCCGCGGCCCCTGGTGACGGCAAAGGCGTTTCCCGAAGACGAAGCGGTCGTCAGCGCGTCCGCCCAGTCGGGAAACGTGATCACGAAGGTCCACTACGAGCGGCGGTTCGGTCCGTTGAACCAGCTCGAGGTGATCGTCCCCATCTCGTCGGTCGACGCCGGGTCGGGCCGTTCATCCGGACTGGGCGACCTCGCCCTCGAGTACAAGCGCACGCTGGCCCACAGCCTGTCGCGCGGCAACATCGTCAGCCTCACCGGCGAAGTCGTGCTGCCCACCGGGAGCACCACGCGCGGACTCGGAAAGGGGTATCCGGTCTTCGAACCGTTCGCCACCTACGGGCAGCTCCTCCCGGCCAACAGCTTCATCCAGGTCCAGGCGGGATTCGCTCTGCCGCTGGAGCGCGAGCATGACGACGAGATCTTCTGGCGCGCGGCCATCGGCACGTCGCTGGAGGCGCCGCGCTTCGGCCGCGTCTGGTCTCCGATGCTCGAGGTGCTGGCCGCACGACCGCTCGTCTCGGGCGCGAAGATCGCGTGGGATGTGCTTCCCGGCGCGCAAGTCACGCTCAACGCGCGCCAGCACGTACGGCTGGCGGCAGGTCTGCGGCTGCCGGTGACGGATGCCGGGACCCGCAAGAAGAGCGTGATCGTCTACCTGCTGTGGGATTGGTACGAAGGAGGCTTCTTTCAGGGCTGGTAATTCCCCGGCGGGCGCCGACCGTGAGACGTCGCGATCAGCGCCCGCGTGTCGAGGATCTGGTAGTCACCCCACACCATGGGGAGAATGCTGAGAACGGCCGGAGCGAAGCATCCTTGCCCGACGTTCAAACGGGCTGCGAATCGATGCTGCTGTCCGTCGCCGTGCCGGCGCGGGGGCGCCGCACGACCAGCGACGCCAGGATGGCGGCGAGAAGCAGCGTCGCGATGATCGCCAGCGACCATTCGATCGGGAACTTCCCGCCGAAGGCGTCGTTCAGCCAGACCATCTTCAGCCCGACGAAAATCAGGACGAGCGCCAGTCCGTACTTCAGCAGGTGGAAGCGCTCGATCGCGCCGGCCAGGAGGAAGTACATCGCCCGCAGGCCGAGAATCGCGAATACGTTGGACGTGAACACGATGAACGGCTCGCGCGAGATCGCGAAGATCGCCGGCACGGAATCGACGGCGAAGATGACGTCGCTCATCTCCAGGAACACGAGCGCGACGAGCAGCGGCGTGGCCTGCAGGCGTCCGTCGTGCCGCACCAGGAAGCGCGCGCCGTGCAGCTCCCGGGTCACCGGGATCCAGCGCCGGAACAGCCGGATCACGGCGTTGCGGTCCGGGTCGACCTGCTGCTCGGGCGCGCGCAGCATCTTCAGCCCGGTCAGGACGAGGAACACGCCGAAGATCAGCACCACCGCGTGGTACTGCATCAGGACCGATCCGAGCGCAATGAAGACGCCGCGCAGGACCAGGGCGCCGAGAATGCCGTAGAACAGGACGCGATGCTGGTACTGCAGCGGGATGCGGAAGTAGGCGAACACCAGGACGAACACGAAGATGTTGTCGACGGCGAGAGACTTCTCCACCAGGAAGCCGGTGAGGAACTCCAGCCCGAGCCGTTCGCCCGCCTCCGGACCGAAGCGCCCCGCGGCATACGCGAACAGACCGTAGTTGAACGCCAGCGCCAGCGTGACCCAGACCGCGGACCAGGCGAGCGATTCGCGGAAGGTGACGGCATGGGCATGCCGGTGGAAGACACCGAGGTCCACGGCGAGCAAGACCAGGATGAAGGCGGTGAAGAGCCCGTACATCCACCAGTACTCGGCGAAGGGGAACAACACGTCCACGTCTGATGACTCCGTTCGGGAAAGCGCCGGGCGGGCGGCCGCGGACGCCCAGGACGGGCGGTTCACCGCGGCACTCCTCACGATACGGACCGGGCAACAGATAGACAAATAGATAGTTTCGTCGCTACTCTTAGGTTTAACCTATTGATAGATCCCGTCCATGGAATGGCTGAACTACCACCACCTGCTCTACTTCTGGACCGTCGTCCGCGAGGGCGGCGTCTCGAAAGCGGCGGAGAAGCTCCACCTCTCGCAGCCGACCATCAGCGCACAGATCCGCCAGCTGGAGGAGTCGCTCGGCGAACGGCTGCTGCAGCGGCAGGGGCGCACGCTGGTCCCCACCGATGTCGGACGCCTGGCCTACCGCTACGCCGACGAGATCTTCGGCATCGGCCGTGAGTTCGTCGAGACGCTTCGCGGGCGGCCGGCGGGGCGGCCGCTGCAGCTGACCGTCGGCGTCGCCGACGCGGTGCCGAAATTGATCGTGTACCGGCTGTTACGTCCGGCGGCTCGGGGCGAAGCGATGCATCTGGTCTGCCGTGAGGGGGAACCGGAACGTCTCCTCGCCGATCTTGCGGCACACGCGCTCGACGTCGTGATCACGGATGCGCCCGTGCCCGCTCACGTGCGGGTCAAGGCGTTCAATCACCTGCTCGGCGAATCCGGGACCGCGTTCTTCGCGCCGCCGCGGCTGGCAGCGACCCTGCGCCGGAGGTTTCCGGCGTCGCTGACCGGAGCGCCGATGCTCCTGCCGACGACCAATACGCCGCTGCGGCGGGCGCTGGACGCGTGGTTCGAGAAGCAGGGACTGCGGCCGCGCGTGGTGGGAGAGTTCGAGGACACCGCCCTCATGAAGGTCTTCGGGCAGGGCGCGCCGGCCGTGTTTCCAGCGCCCGCGGCCATCGCGCAGGACATCTGCCGCTTCTACGGCGTGCGCGTGATCGGGCACACGGACGCGGTGCGGGAACGCTATTACGCGATATCGGTCGAGCGCCGGCTGAAGCACCCGGGCGTGGTGGCGATCACGAGCGCCGCGCGCGAGGAGGTCTTCCAGTAGGCGGCGGCGGGCATCGCGCAGCCCGGCCGGCGCTGCGTAGTATCCTCAGGCCAACCAGGTGAGCCTCGCCAGCGGCACACGCATCAGCATCTACGAGATCCTTGGGCCGCTCGGCGCCGGCGGAATGGGAGAGGTGTATCGCGCGCGCGATACACGGCTCAACCGCGATGTGGCGCTGAAGGTCCTGCCGCACACGTTCGCCGCCGACATCAGCCGCGTCGCCCGCTTCCGCCGCGAAGCGCAGTTGCTCGCGACGCTGAATCATCCGAACATCGCGCAGATCTACGGATTCGAAGAGATCGGTCCGCCGTCGGATCCGGCCGTGCCCTCGGGGGCCATCGTGCTCGAGCTGGTCGATGGGCCGACGCTCGCGGACCGTCTCGCCGAAGGGCCGCTGCCGGTGGATGAAGCGATCGCCGTGGCGCGCCAGATCGCCGATGCGCTCGAATCCGCGCACGAGTGCGGCATCATCCATCGCGACCTCAAGCCCGCCAACGTCAAGGTGAAGGAGGAGGGCGCCGTCAAGGTGCTCGATTTCGGCCTCGGCAAGGCGTTCGATCCGGGCGCGACCGTTTCCTCCGGCGTCCTGAACTCTCCCACGATCAGCGTGCCGGCGACGCAGGCGGGCGTCCTGCTGGGCACCGCCGCGTACATGGCTCCCGAACAGGCGAAGGGGCGCGCCGTCGATCGCCGCGCGGACATCTGGGCCTTCGGCGTCGTGCTGTACGAGATGCTGTCCGGCCGTCGCCTCTTCGCCGGCGACGACGTGTCGGAGACGCTGGCTGCGGTGCTGCGTCAGCCGATCGACTGGAGCGCCCTGCCGGCCGCGACGCCGCCGGCGGTGCGGCATCTGCTGGCACGCTGCCTCGAACGTGACCCGCGAAAGCGCCTGCGCGACATCGGCGAGGCGCGAATTGCGCTCGAGGACCACTCGCTGAACCCCGCCGGCGGCCGCCAGGCGGAGCTTCCCGGCCGCGCCGTCGAACCGCATCGAGCGGTGTGGAAGCGCGCAATACCGCTGGTGGCGGTGGCGGTGATCGCCGGATCGGCCGGCGCTCTCGTCGTGCGCTATCGCGAACGCACGCCGCCTGCCCCGATCGTGCGGTTCGACTACGCACTGACCGGCGGGTTGACGCTCGCGCCGCTCGCGCGTCCGTTCCTGAACATCTCGCCCGATGGGACACAGATCGCGTACGTCTACGGAGCGAGTCGAAGGCTGTTCGTGCGGCGCATTTCCGAGCTCGATGCGCAGCCCGTGGCCGGCACCGAGGATCTCGGCGAGCTGTTCGCCCCGGCTTTCTCGCCGGATGGCCGCGCGCTGGCGTTCTGGTCGGGGGATGGAACGATCAAGCGCGTGCCGGTGGAAGGCGGCGCGGTGGTGACGCTCTGCCCGGCCGACAACCCGTACGGCCTCGCCTGGGACGAGAGCGGCGTCTACTTCGCCCAGGGAGACAAGGGATTCATCGCGCGCGTGCCGTCGAACGGCGGCAGGTCGGACGTCATCGCGCGAGCGAAACAAGGAGAGCTGGTGAGCGCCCCCGAGGTCCTGCCGGGCGCGAAATTCATCCTCTACTCGGTCACCGCGGGGACCTCCGGCGAATGGGACAAAGGGCGGATCGTCGTCCACTCGCTCGAATCGGGCGACGAGCGGGTCCTCGTCGAAGGCGCGTCGGATGCACGCTACGTCTCGACGGGGCACCTGTTGTACGCCAAGGCCGGTGTGCTGTTCGCCGCGCCGTTCGACGCCGCCAGCGCGCGGCTCGACGGAGCGGAGGTCCCGGTCCTGAGCGGAGTCCGCCGCGGAAGTCCCGGCATCGGGACCGCGCACTATGCGGTGTCACAGAGCGGGACGCTCGTGTACGTTCCCGGCCCTGCCTCCGCGACGGCGGCGATCGACTTCGGACTGTTCGATCGAGCCGGCAAGGTCACACCGCTGAAGCTGCCGCTCGGTGCATACGCGCACCCGCGCGTGTCGCCCGACGGCACCCAGCTCGCGTTCACCGTCGCCGCCGGCGGCGACGAATTCGTCGCGGTCTACGAGCTCGCAGGCACCAAAGCCATGCGGCGGCTGACACTCGGAGGCCGCAGCCGTTTCCCGGTGTGGGCGTCGAACGGCAGCCGGCTCGCGTACCAAAGCGATCGCGAGGGGGATACCTCGATCTTCTGGCAGGCGGCCGACGGCAGCGGCTCGCCGGAACGGCTGACCAAGGCCGGCCCCGGCGAATCGCATGCGCCGGAATCAGCGTCACCGACCACCGGCACGCTGCTCTTCAGCGTGCACCGCGACGGCGGCAACACCCTCTGGTCGTTATCGCTGCCGGACAAACGCGCGGAGCCGTTCGGGGGCGTGTCATCGACCGTTCCGATCAACGCGGTGTTTTCGCCGGACGGCCGATGGATCGCCTACCAGAGCGATCAAAGCGGCCGGACCACCGTCTACGTGCAGCCAGTGCCGCCGACGGGCGCCGTTTACCAGTACTTGCCGCGGCGGAACGACGTGCCGCACGAGCCGATGTGGTCGCCGCAGGGGACGGAGCTGTTCCTCAACCCGCGCGCCGGCGCCTTCGAGGTCGTCGCGGTGGCGACCGCGCCGAAGTTCGGGTTCGGCAATCCTGTCGATCTCCCGCGGCCGTTCCGGTTGATTCCGCCACAGGGACGGCGGTCCTACGACGTCGCGCCCGACGGGCGCATCGCCGCCGTCATCCTGCCGGAAGGCAGCGAGGAGGCGCCCTCGGCGCAGCGCCTTGCGGTGGTGCTGAACTGGCAGGAGGAGTTGAAGGCGAAGGTGCCGGTGCCGCGGCGCTGACGCGCCGACGACGATTCCTCCGGTGCGGCGGCTGTTACTTGAAGAATTCCGCGAAGCTCGCGTAATCGAAGAGGTCTTCCGGTTTGACCGTCTTGATCTCGCCCGAGGCAGGATGGGAAGCATGCGGCGCCGCCGACCGATGGCGCCGCCAGGCGGCGTCGCCGACCCGCTCGACCTGCCGGGCGATCCACAGCTCGTGCATGATTTCCCGGAGACGTTCGGGGCTGGCGTCGCGCGCCACCAGCCGGAGGTCCTGCAGCTGGTACGGACGATCCGGATCCATACGGCCCAGGACGATCCTGGCCGACTCGCTCAATGAAGGCATGTCATCTTCTATGACGGCAGGGCGGCCGCTTTGGCCTGCGGACGATGACCGCGGGTCGTCTTGACGTCAGTCTTACAAAATGTAAGACTGACGGTGTGTCGAGCCCGGCCGGACGCCTCCCGAGCCTCTCCGCGAAAGAAGGGGTGATCCTCGATCTGCTCGGCCGCTCGAAGGAGATGTACGGGCTGGAGCTGGTCGCCGCCTCGCGCGGCGGACTGAAGCGCGGAACGGTCTACGTGACGCTGGCGCGGATGGAAGAGAAAGGATTCATCGCTTCACGGCTGGACGATGAACCGCCGCCGTCCGGCGGTTTGCCGCGCCGCCTCTACACCGCAACTGCGTAC
Organism: Vicinamibacterales bacterium; assembly: GCA_035699745.1. Taxonomy (NCBI): domain Bacteria; kingdom Pseudomonadati; phylum Acidobacteriota; class Vicinamibacteria; order Vicinamibacterales; species Vicinamibacterales bacterium. Next base: position 181,641 of record DASSPH010000067.1, on the reverse strand, counting down.
GGACGTGAGCTGCAGGCGGCCCGCGTCGCGTTGCGCAACCGCCTGTTACCCAGGTTTGCGCGATGACGCCGGCTGCGGAGCGTATACGGGCGCTTGCCTCGCGCCTGTTCGCGGCGCAGACGATGGAACGCGTCGTCGATCCGATTCTGGCCGACCTGCACTGCGAGTACGCCGACGCACTCGCGCGCGGCCGGCGATGGCGCGCGCGACTGCATGCCGTGCGCGGCTGGTTCGCGCTGGCACGCGCGGTGATCTCTCTGGGACTGCGGGCCGTCTCGCACGCTCACATGGGCGGCGCGCAAGCCGACGCCGCCCGGACGTGCATCGTCACCGCGCTCGCAGCGGCCCTCTTCACGATTCCGTTGATCGTTCCACCTCTCCTGAGCTTTCCCTCGTGGCAGGCCGATCCGGCGTTTGGGGCGCGTCTCGCCCTGATCCTCGTCCCCCAGGCCCTGCCGCTGAGCATTCCAGCGGGGCTGTGTGTCGCCGTGTTGTGGGCGATGCGAGGGGAACGCGTCACGTGGCGCCGCGTGGGCACGGTGCTCGCGATCGGCCTGATCTTCACGATGGTCGTGTGGGTGGTGCTCGAGTGGATGATGCCGGACGCCAATCAGGCGTTCCGCGAGCTGATCGCCGCGCGCGTCGCCGGCGACGGGCGCACCCTCTCGATACCGCGAGGGCTCAACGAGCTTGGGCTCTCCCGGCTCGGTCGGCGAACGGATGCTGCGGCCGTCCGCCAATACCACGTGCTCTGGGCGCTCTGCTGCGCGTCGGTGCCGCTCGGTCTGGTGGCGTGCGGTCTGGCGCGCCACGTGCGTCGCGCCGGGCCCGCGGCGGCGCTTGCGGTAGGCCTCGCGATGTTCTACTTCGCGGTTCACTGGGCGTGGGCGGTCATCGCCTCCGGATCGACGCTGCCGATTGCGGTGGGAGCGTGGATGCCGAACATGACGTTCTTCCTGATGGCCTGTGTCCTGCTGGCCCGGGCGGCGCGGTCGAGGAACTCAGGCCGCGTTGACGCAGCTTCGCCGCTCGCGTGATACCATCCGCGCTTCGAAACGCCCTCATTCATGTCCGGGGAGACGGTGATGAACGCAGAACAGGCCAAGCTGCTGGTGGAGTACTTCGCGAATCTCTGGCAAGGGGAGCTGCCCGCCACGACCAAGGTGCTCCGGAACGTGCCCGTCGATGGGCGCGATTACCGGCCGGACGAGAAATCCCGCACCGCGTGGGAGCTGGCCACGCATCTCGCCCTCGGCGACGTGTGGTTCATCCAGAGCATCATCGACGGCGGCTTCAAGTTCGACCCGGAGGCGGAGAAGGCCCAGGCGGCGCGGTTCAGGAACGGGGAGGATCTCGCGGCGTTCTACCAGCGGGAAGTGCCGGCAAGACTCAACGAACTGCGCGCGCTTCCCGCCGAGCGCCTGACCAGGGTCGTGGATTTCTTCGGCATGATGCAGCAGCCGAACGTGACCTATCTCGGCTTCGCGAACAACCACTCCATCCACCACCGCGGGCAGCTGACATCGTACCTGCGGGCGTGCGGGTCGAAGGTACCGGCGATCTACGGCGCCAGCGCAGATGAACCGCTGCCGGCGTCTGCGGGATCGTAGCGCCGGAGCTCACGTCACGCGCAACGCGCGTATCGGATCCACGTTCATGGCGCGCCGGGCCGGGACGTAACACGCCGCCGCGGCGACGGCAATCAGCAGCAGCAAGACGGTCGCGAACGTCAGCGGATCGCCGGCGGCGACGCCGAACAGCAGGCTCGACCCCGCCCGGCCGAGCCACCAGGCTCCGGCGAGGCCGATGACGGCGCCCGTCACGCTCAACGCCAGCCCTTCGCCGACCACCATGCGGAAGATGTCGGCGCGCTGCGCGCCGATCGCCATACGCAATCCGATTTCGCGCGTGCGCGTGGCGATCGAATACTGGATCAGCCCGTAGACGCCGACAGCCGCCATCAGCAGCGCAACCAGAGAGAAGCCGGTCAGCAATGACGTCTGGAAGCGTCGCTGGGCGACATACGTCCCGAGCTGCTGCTCCAGCGGCGCCACGCCGACGATCGGCGCGTTCCTGTCGACGCGCCGCACGGCCTCCCGCAACGCGTCGCCCATTCCGAGCAGATCATCCGACGATGTCCGGATCAGCAGATTCACGCTGCGCGAGGCAGGACTCTGCGCGAGCGAGACGAACACCTGCGGCAGCGCCGTGCGCTCGGGACCTTGCCGGCGCATGTCGCCGACCACGCCGACCACGGTGAACCACGGCGCGCCGGCATCCCGCGCCCCGAACGTGAAGCGCCGGCCGACCGGATCCTGCCGCGGCCACGAGCGGCGCGCCATCGCCTCGTTGACAATCGCCACCAGCGGCGCGTCGATCCTGTCCGTCGCCGAGAAGACGCGGCCGCGGAGCAGCGGTGTCCCCATCGCGGCGAAGAAGTCCGGACTGACCTCGTCGCTCGTGAGCCGCGCCCGCTCGGTCACGGCTCCGTCGTTGCGTTCGACGGTGATGACGCGTTCCCTCGGGTTGCCGGTGAACAGATCGTCGATGATGCCGGCCCGCTCGACGCCCGGCACCGCCTGAACCTCCTCGAGAACGCGGAGATAGAGGGCCGTCCGCTCCGCCGGTACGGTGAGCGCCGGCGGAGTGGAGATCCCCATCAGCAGCACCCGCTCGGAGTCGAATCCAACGTCGACGTTGATGACGTGCCACCAGCTTCGGACGAGGAGCCCGGCGCCGACGAGCAGAACGATCGCCAGCGCAAACTCCGCCACCACGAGGGAACGGCGCATGCGGCGGCTCGACGATCCGCCCGATACGGTTCTGCCGCTCTCCTCGCCCGACGGTCGCAGGTCGCGCCGCAGTGCGGTCATCGCCGGCGCGAGTCCCACCACGATTCCCGAGAGCAGAGCGATGGCGATCGCGCAACCGAGGACGCGCAGATCCACGCTCACCTCGTTCAGGCGCGGCAGGGTGGCGGGCCCGAACGCGCGCACCAGCCGGATGCCCCAGACGGCGAGCAGCGTGCCGATCGAGCCGGACAGGACGGCGAGCACGAGGCTTTCGGTGAGCAGCTGCCGGACGAGCCGTCCGGCGTTCGCGCCGAGCGCTGCGCGGACCGCCATCTCGCGCGCGCGGGCGGCGCCGCGCGCCAGCGACAGGCTCGTGACGTTGGCAGCGGCGATGAGGAACACGCAGAACACGGCGGCGCCGAGCAGCCACAGCGCCAGCCGCGGCTGCGGTCCAACGACATAAAGACTCAGAGGGACCACCGCGATTCCCTGGTTCCTGGCTTCCGCCGGCAACTCGTCGTCAAGCCGCCGGGCGATGGCGCTCATCTCGGTCTGGGCGTGTCCGTCACTTACGCCAGGGCGAAGTCTCGCGACGACGAACCACGTCTGCCCGCCGCGCACGGCGGGACGGGCCGGGTGGGGCCGCCAGAGGTCGGCGTCGACGCCGGCGATAGCGAAGCCGGCCGGCAGGACGCCGACGATCTGCGAGGGCAAGCCGTTGACGATCAGCGTCGCGCCGAGCGCGTCCGGCGCTCCTCCGAAGCGCGCCTGCCAGAAACGATGACTGATCAGGATCACCGCTTGACGCTGCCCGGCTTCATCGGTCGAGAAGGCGCGTCCGAGGATCGGCTGAACGCCGAGCACCGAGAGCAGGTTGGGAGACATGCTCGCGCCGTCGGCCTGCTCCACTCCGTCCGCGCCGGTCAGCAGCGTCGACACCGAATCGAACGTCGCGATGTCGACGAACGACTCGCTTCGCTCCCGCCACTGCGCGACGTCCCACAGTGCCGATCGCCCCTCGCGCAGGTTGATGGCCGGATCTTCGGTCCACAACATCGCCAGCTCCTCCGGCGCTCGGTAGGGAAGCGGCCTGAGCAGGACCGCATCCACGACGGAGAACATGACGGTGTTGGCGCCGATGGCAAGCGCCAGCGTCGCGGCCGCGGTCACGGTGAACGCCGGATTCTTTCGCAGCGTGCGCAGCGCATACCGCAGGTCACGCGACAGTTCCTCCAGCCACGCGAACGACCGCACCTGCCGGCAGATCTCCTGCGTCTGCGGCACGCCGCCGAAGCTGCGGCGCGCCGCCCGCCGCGCCTCCTCGGGCGAAAGCCCCTGCCGGATGTACTCCTCCGCCGCTTCGGCCAGGTGACTGCCGATCTCGTCCTCCAGATCGCGATCCATCTGCCGCGCCCGAACGAGGGCCCGCAGACGGAACAGGAAGATCCGCAGCCTGGTGATCACGAGCCTTCCGGGATCTTGAGGAAGCGCTCGACGATGCCCGCGGCACGCTGCCATTGGGCTTCTTCCCTGGCGAGCTGTTTCCGTCCGGCGCGGGTCAGCGCGTAGACCTTGACCCGCCGGCCGGTCTCGGAGGTGCCCCACCTCGACGAGATCCACCCCATCTGCTCGAGCTTGAGCAGCGCCGGATACAGGGTGCCCTGGTTGAGCGCGAGCTGGTTGCCGCTGATCTGCTCGATCCGCCGGGCGATGCGGTAGCCGTGCAACGGCCCGAGGGCCTCGAGGGTCTTGACGACCATCAAGCCGAGGGTGCCGTAGAGCACGTCGCTCTTGTCGGGTGTCATGTGTTGGGAGCCTACACCTCCAAGGTGTTGGCAGTCAACCGATCGGCCGGGTCCCGGCGCGGCGTCAGGATCCGGCTTGTTCGAGCGTGAACGTCTGTCCGGCGATGGTGATCGTGCCGGTGCGGGCGGCGCCGGTCGCGTTGGCGTCGACGCTGAACTCGACGCTGCCGGCGCCGGATCCGCCTGCCCCCTTGGTCACCGTGATCCACGGGGCGTTGCTGACGGCCGTCCAGCCGCAGCCGGCGCCGGCGGTGACGGCGACGGATCCGGTCCCACCCGCCGCTGCGGCGGGCTGCGTGGCGGGCGCGATGGAGAACGTGCAGCCGCTCTCCTGAGTGATGCCGACCGTCCTGCCCGCGACTGTCGCCGTTCCGTTCCGTGCCGGACCAGCGTTTGGCTGGACGTCGAGCTGCACGGCGCCGCTGCCCGATCCGCTCGCGCCGGCGGTGACCGCAATCCACGCGGCGTTGCTGACGGCCGTCCACGGGCACTCCGCGGCGGCCGTCACGGTGACGTTCTGCGGGCCGCCGGACGGCGGGACAGTGATGGCCTCCGGCGCGACCGCGGGACTGCAGGCCGCAGCCTGCGTCACGGTGAACGTCTGGCCGCCGGCGCCAATCGTGCCGCTGCGGGCGCCGGCGGTATTTGCGGCCACGGTGAACTGCACCGCTCCCGGGCCGTTTCCGCTGCCGCCCGATGTAACGGAGATCCACGGCGCGCTCGACGTCGCTGTCCATGCGCAGCCTCCGGCCGTGGCGACGTCGAACGATCCCGGGCCGCCGGCGGACGGCACGTTCTGCTCCCGCGGCGAGATCGCGTAGGTGCAGCCGCCGGTCTGCTGCACCGTGAAGAGCTGCCCGCCGGCACTGATGGTGCCCGTCCGCTGCGGCCCCGTGTTGGGCGCCGCGCTGTAGCGCACGGTGCCGTTGCCGTCGCCGCTGCTGCCGCCGGTGACGGTCAGCCACGGTGTCTGGCTCGACGCCGTCCAGCCGCATCCCGCCGCCGTCCGCACGTCGAACTCGCCGCTGCCGCCGGCGGCGGGCTGCGTCGCGGACGTGGCGGAGAGCGCGATCGTACAGTCCGCGCCCTGATTGAGCGTGAAGGTGCGTCCGGCAATCGTCAGCGTGCCGGTGCGCGCCGGACCCGTGGTTGCCGCGACCTTGAAGCTCACGCTGCCGTCGCCGCTGCCGGTCGCGCCGGACACGATCGCGATCCACGGCGCGCCGCTCGTCGCCGTCCAGGCGCAGCCGGCGCCCGCCGTCACCGTCACGCGCCCGTCGCCGCCGGCCGCAGGCATCGACTGCGTCTCGGGCGAGATCGCGAACGTGCAGCCCTGGCTTTGCACCACGGTCACGGTCTGACCGCCGACCGCGAGCGTACCCGTACGCGACGGACCGGTCGTCGGGGCGACGGCGAACGTGACGCTGCCGGCGCCGCTGCCGCTGGTGCCCGCGGTGATCGTGATCCATGGCACGCTGCTCGACGCCGTCCAGGCGCATCCGGCCGCCGCACCGACGGTGACGGTGCGCGCGCCGCCGCTCGGATCCACGGCGTGGTTCAGCGGCGAGACGTCGTAGCTGCATCCGGGTGACTGCGTGACGGTGAACGGCAGACCGGCGATGGTCAGTGTTCCAGTGCGCGTCGGACCGGTCGTCGCCGCCACCGTGAACCCGACCGCCCCGCTGCCGGTCCCCGACGTCGCCGCGAGCGTGATCCAGCTCACACTGTTCGACGTGGTCCACGGACACCCGGCGGGGGCCGTCACCGCCACGGCCCCCGAGGCGCCGGCCGATCCGGCGGCGAATGTCGAGGGGGCGATCGCAAACGTGCAGCCTTCGGACTGCGTGATCTCGAAGGGCAGCCCGGCGATCGTCAGGGTGCCGGAGCGGGGCGGGCCGGCGGCCGGCGCGACGGTGAACGACACCGTGGCCGAACCCTTCCCGCTCGCGCCCGAGGTGATGGAGATCCAGTCGCCGTTCGACGCCGCGGTCCAGGCGCAGAGCGCGCTCGACGCGCGGACGTCCACGGCGCCCGAGCCGCCGGCCGCGCCGAACGACGCGGACCCGGCCGAGAGCGTGTACTTGCACTCCGACGCGGCCTGCGTGATCTGGGCGCGCGATCCGTTCAGCATGATGCCGCCCGTGCGCACCACCGGATCGCCATTCGGTGCGGCGGCGACCTCGACAGTTCCATTCCCCTGCCCCGAGCGGCCTGCGGTGATGCTGAGCCAGGCGTCGCTCGCTTCCGCCGTCCACGGGCACTCGCGCTCGGCCTTTACCGCAATCTGAGCCGTGCCGCCGCCGGCGGGCAGCGCCGCAGCGGGTGCGTCGAACGTGACCGCACATTTGGAAATGGCGGAGGGCGATGTGGAAGTGCTGACGGACGATCCGCAGCCTGCGAGCAGCCACGCGGAAACGACAGCAGCGGCGCTGTGCAGGAAAACGCGGCAGATCGACCTGGCAGGAGCCATCCGTGAAAACGCTCAGGTCCGAGCGCGATGCGAGGACGAACGCCTTCAAAGTTCCTACCAAGGCGATACGGCTGGGGTGTGCTCCAGCCGCATCGCCCGATCGGGGACACGGGGCGGCCGCGTCAGGCGAACAGCACGCGATCGCGCGCGCGGATGGGATCGTCCCAGTCCTTCTGCCACCAGGGCTTCTGCGACGGCTTTGCGGGAGGCCGCTGCAGCGTAATCACCTTGCGCTTCCTGTCCCTGGCGTCTTCCTGTACGGTGCGGAAACGATAGTGATCGTAGAGCCGCACCGCCTCGATCATGAAGCTCGTCGCGACGGCGCGGTCCTTGATCATCACCAGGTTCTCGCCGTTCTTCTCGTCGGCCGGCACGGAGAAGTTGTACGAACCGAAGTAGACGCGCGCGTCAGCCGTGTCGAAGTCGATCACCACGAACTTGTGATGCATGCGGGTGCCGCGATGCTGCCCCTTGCTCCCCGAGAGGCCGGACGGCTCGGTGCTGAACGGCGCCGGCACGTTGCCGGTCAGCGCCGCCGAGCGGACGATGCGGCGCTTGTTGTCGGGCGTGATCACTTCGACGCCCAGGTTCCCGGCCTTCACGTTGGCATCGGCAATCCCGAGCGTGTGCACCTTCGGGCTCTTGATCTGCCTGCCGAGAGCAGGACCGATCGGCCCCTTCGTCGTCTGGCCGAGGAACGCGAGCGAGAACAGGACGGACGACTTCGCCTTTGCGATGTCCCTGCCGACGTCCGCCAGGAGACCCTTCTTCGCGATGTGCGGCGAATAGCCGACCTTCGCGGTGAGACCGGGCACGCCGAGCGTGTGCCACGTCTTCGCGGACGGAGACTTCTGAAAGTCGGGGGTCCGCCTGGCGCTGAAATAGGCGTCGAAGCTCGCGAAGTAGTCGTCCACGGCCTTCCTGCTGTTGACGACCACCGCGTTGTTCGACTGCACGTAGAAGCCGCGCCAACTGAAGTTGGTCGAGCCGAACAGCACCTTGTTGATGCCGCTGCCGCGCACCGCGATGGACTTGTGATGCTGCAGGCTGCCGAGATGCTGGCGCTTGACGTTGGCCGGCCCGGCCGACGCCTTCAGCTTCGCCGCCGCCTGACTCTCCGGCCCCTTCGCCGCCTTGTGCGAGGCGGAATCGTCGATGATGATCTTCAGCCGCGACTTGAGCTTGACGAGCGGCGCCAGGATCTCCGGCAGGTTCAGATCGAACGCGATGGCGCGAACCTCCGCCTTCCTGCTGATGGCCTCGTCGAGCAGCTCGTGGATCACCGATCGGGCCTCGAATCCCATCCACTCGTGCGCTTCTTTCGCGTGCTTGTGCGTGGGCGTGAAATCCAGTCCCTCGTGCGACCCGTCCGGTATCAGGGTGGAGAGCACGCGGTCGGGGGCGAACCGCTGCACGAAGGCCTGCGACGAGACGTAGCCGCGCGTGAACGACACGTTCACCTGCCCCGGCAGCGTCTCGCGCATCAGCGCGATCGAAGCCGTCTGCGCCTCCCCCTTGCTCAACGCGCCACCCTCGTCCATGAACATCGGGGTGATCCGGTAGGTGAACTTGCCCGGCTTCTCGGCGTTCCCGGGGAAGTGCACCCACCGGAACTTCTGAATCGGCGCCATGGTGCTTTCCACCGGCGGGTCGGAGAACTTCCTGCGCTGCCCGGGGAACCCGATCCGGTTCCTGACCGCCCAGAACTTGTCGCTGTCCGGTTCGCGGAATTCGATGGCAAACCCCACGAAGTTCCGCGGCGGGCGCCCGTGGCGCCAGTTCATGGCGAGCAGCGCCATACCGTCGCCCCTGTGCACCTTCAGCGTGAAAGGCGCCTTCGAGTTGCCGCCGACGACCTGAAATTCTGCGCTCATCTGCGCCCCCTTCGCACACCACTGCCGGTTGCGCTCTGCAATGCCTACACGCCTTAACGGCCAGGCAGGGCGAAGCGAACAGCCAGATCAGGAGACGGACGAGGGAAGCGATTTCCGAGGGAATCCGGGGGTCAGCCGGCCGGGGGCTCGACGAGCCCTTTCAGCACCGCGAGTCGTCGCGCCCGGGCCACCGCCGCCTGCACCGCGGTGGCGTGCGGATCGCGAACCGGGTCGACCGGAACCAGCAGCACCGTGTCCTCGCGCCGCGCGAGCACGTTGCCGGCGACCAGGATGCGCGTCATCCAGACGGCGCTGCGGACGTTCGGGCACGGCACGCCGATCCAGTCGGGATTCGGGTACGACGGCACGAGCAGCGGCGATTCCGCGTCCATCTCGGCGAACAGGTCCGCGATCGCCCGCTGCTCGAAGCACCACATGTGCCCGGCCCAGTAGTGGCAGGTCTTCGCGATCACCGTGACGACGTTCTTGATTTCCTTCTCGAGGCGGTATGCCGGCGCGGCGGGAAGATCGAGCACGCTGTCGTCGGCACGGACGGCGACGTTCTCCATCGCGATCGCCCGCAGCAGCCAGCCCGCCATGCCCGCACTGTCGCAGCCGACATGAATCCAGCCCGGTTCGGCCGACGGCTCCGAGGGCAGCCCGGTCGCCAGTGAGATCCCTCTGCAGATCTCCCCCGTCACGGCGGCGTAGCGATCGGGCTCGGCGGCGATGGCGTCGGCGGCGCCGGGCAGGAGGAGACGCCCCTTGTGCGGCGGGCCGCCGGCGAGCGCAAGGTCGCAGAACGTCTGCCAGATCTCGTTCCACGCGACCTGCCCGTCGGCGTCGTACTTCAAGCCCGCCGATCCCATCGGCACCGGCTCGACCTCGTCGTACGAGCCCTGGTATTCCTGCGGCAGCAGCGCCTGCAGCCTGGCTTCGAGGATGTGCAGCGCGGCGCTATCGTCCGCCGCGATCGTCCTGCCGGGTGGGCCCATATCCGATTCTACGCATTATTCAATCCGCAGCGCCCGGACCGGATCCATTGTTGCGGCGCGCGCCGCCGGCAGCAGCGCGGCGATCGCCGCCGACACGCCGAGCAGCGCCAGACCTGCGGCAATCACCAGCGGGTCGTGGCCGGTGACGCCGAACAGACGCGATGCGAGAATGCGGCCGGCCATCAACGTCAGCGGCATGCCGATGGCGACGCCGGCCGCGACCTGACCAATCGCCGAACGGAGGATCGTCCCGACCACGCGGCCCCGCGACGCGCCCACGGCCATGCGGACGCCGATCTCACGGGTGCGCCGCGCCACCGAGTACGCGGTGACGCCGTAGAGGCCGAGGCACGCCAGCAGCAGCGCGACCGCACCGAACGCCAGGGTCAGACGCGCGGTGAGCCGATCCAGACTGAACGCCCGCGCGACCTGCTCCTCCATCGAGACCAGCGAGCGGACCGTGATGCGGCGATCGACGTCCGCGAGCACACGGCGCACGTCGGCCTCGAGGCCCGACCGCGGACCGGCGGTCTGCAGCACGATCGCCTGCGGATAGTGCGAGCGATCGATGCGCAGGCCGCCAGCCGCGGCTCGCGTGCGGCTGGTGGAGGTTTCCTGGAGGTACGGCAGAAAGAACATCTCGCGCGGCGCGCGGCGGCCGTCCTGATACTTCGCGTCCGCGACCACGCCGACGATCTCGATCTCCGGCGTGATCTGCCCGATCCGGCGGCCGATCGGATCGGCTGTGCCGAAGAACCGGGCGGCAAAGGCTTGCGTGACCACCGCGACCAGCGGCGATCCGGGACGGTCCTGCTCGGTCAAGGCCCGGCCTCGCAGCAGGGGCGTGCCGACCGTCTCGAAGTAGCGCGGGCTGACGCGATTCCACGACGCGGCTTCGGGCGTGCTGCGCCCCTCGACCACGATCCGCGTCGACCAGTTGTCTCCGGACATCGGCGCGTACAGCGAGAACGCGGCGTTGACGACGCCGGGGATCCGCGCGAGCTGCTCCTGCATGCGCGCGTACATCGACGGCAGCTCCTCGGGCGTCACCATGCTCAGCGACGGCGCCAGGGTGACGACGTAGCGGCTGGGGATGGCGACGCCGAAATCCTGCAGCTCGAGCTGCTGCAGGCTGCGCCCCAGCAGCCCCGCGCAGGTGATGAGCACGAGCGAGAGCGCGACCTGCAGCGCGATCAGCGAGCCGCGCAGGCGGCCGCCGCGGTCGCTCGCAATGCGCGATGCGCCGCGCAGCGCGTCGATCGGGCTGGTCCGCGACCCGACGATCGCCGGCGCCGCGCCGAACAGCGCGCCGGTCACCAGCGAGGCGCCGAAGGCGAAGAGGACGACGAGCGTCGACGGCGTCGGATCGACGGGCACGTCGGTCGCGCCGCGGAACGCGAGATTGATGATGACGCGCGCGCCGACGTACGACACGGCGAGGCCGGCCGCGCCGCCGGCGCACGCGAGCAGGATGCTCTCGAGCAGGAACTGGCCGATCAGTCTGAACCGCGACGCGCCGAGAGCGACGCGGACCGCCGTCTCGGTCCGCCGTGCCGTGCCTCTGGCGAGCAGCAGGCTCGCCAGATTGGCGCAGGCGATGAGGAGCACCGCGCCGGCAAGCCATTGCAGCGCCCGAAGCGTCGGCGCGACGGCGTTGCGCAGGTTGTCGACGCCGGCCGCGGCGGGAATCACCGTGATGGTCTGCCGCGAGATCTCGCCGCGTTCCCGGGACAGGTCGATGGTGCCGAGCCACTGGCGCAGCGTCGCGGTCAACTGCGACTCGAGCGCCGGGATCGCCGTGTCCGGCTTCAAGCGGCCGATCGCGTACAGCCAGTGCTGCCCCCTGCCGTCGCGCAGCTTTGCCGCCGGCTGCAGCAGCGGCTCGCTCGCGATCGCCATCCAGATCTGCGGCGGATCCGGCCGCAGCGACTCGCCGTAGAAGCCGCGCGGCGCAACGCCGACGATCGTCGCCGGTACGCCGTTGAGCGAGATCCGGCGGCCGACCGCGTCGGCGCGCGACTGGAAGCGCTGCGTCCAGGCGTTGTGGCTGAGGACGGCGACGACCGGCGCGCCGCGCTCGTCGTCTGCGCCATGAATGAGGCGGCCGGCCGCGGGGACCAGCTCGAACATCTGAAAGTAGTTGCCCGAGACGAAGGCGCCGTTCAGCGTTTCGGGAGGGGTGGCGCCATCCGCATGCCCGATCGTCACCGTGCGGGTGTTGGCCTGGAACGCGGCCAGCCCGGTGAACTGCGGCGCCGCGTCGCGCAGATGAGTGTAGAGATCGTAGGAGAACAACGAGAACGAGCCCTGCAGCCCGGAGTTGACGCAGCAGGCGTCGGTGTCGCCGACGCGATACAGTTCCGCCGGCCGCGGCACCGGCAGCGGCTTGAGCAGCACGCGGTCGATCAGCGTGAAGACCGCGGTGTTGCCGCCGATCCCGAGGGCGAGCGTCAGCACGCAGACCAGCGTGAAGCCTGGCGTGTCGCGCAGCCGGCGCGACGCCGCCGAGAGGTCCGACCCGAACCCGCGCCATCCGTTCATCGATGCGTTCCTCACGAGGGCGCCGGCGGTCTCGGCGCGTCGAAGCAGCAGCGGCCGCAGCGAGGCGAGCGCCTGGCGGCGGATCCAGCGGCGCGCCGCGGCGGGTCCCGACGCCCGCGCCAGGTCGGCGGCTTCCTCGGCGAGATCCTCCAGGAGCGCGTCACGGTGCTCGGCGCCGGCCGCCAGCCGCAGGATCCAGCGCGCGAGGCGCGGCACCCGGTCAGGCATGGCGCCAGCCCTGCATCATGCGGGCGAGCATCGACGTGGCGTGCGCGAGGGCGCGGGCGCCGGACGGCGTCAGGGTGAAATGCTTGCGCGTACGCCCGCCCTGCACCGGCAGCGGGTCCGAAAGGGTATGCCGCACCAGCCGCTTCGCCTCGAGCCGCGACAGCGTGGCGTAGACGGCGCCGATGGCGACCTCCCGCCCCGTCCGGCGCGTGATCTCCTGCCGGATCGTCACGCCGTAGGCGTCCGGCCCGAGGTGGGCCAGCGCCAGCATCACGTAGATCTCGAATTCGCCGAGGAAGTCCCCTTTGGCCATAGGATTAGTTCTACAAACGCGTACTTAGACGGCGGCGCGCGCGAAAGAGTTGCGGGGCATCTCATCGGCGGCGGGAACGCCGCACCAGCCGCGCGCATCGAATGGATTGCGCGGCCCGGTACTCCGGCTGCGCTTTCGACGGGCGCGTATCTTGCTGACGATGCCGCTGCGCATCTCGCCGGGGGATGGTCGCGCTGAGGAGATGTCATGCGACTCATCGGTGCCGCGGCGGGTGCATTCCTGCTGACCTTAGTCCTGGTCGTCTCGCTGGCCGGACCGTCCGCCGGCGCGCAGCCGCTCGACGGCCGGAGCATTTTCAGGTTCGACACGTTCGGCGACGAGCAGTTGTGGACCGACACGCTGCGGCTGCACGAGACGGTTCAGACACTGTCACCCGCGGCGGCGCTCGGCCTCGGCCTCAAGGTCGACGTCGAGGCGCTGCCCCGGCACGTGGTCGACGCGCTGGTCGCGGGAACACTCGACGTCGACGATCCGCGCGTCACTCGCCGTTTGCTCGAATTGAACGCCGTCGTCGGCGTCGTGGCCAGGGTGAGCGCCGACCGTGTGAAGAGCGTCGGCGTCACGTGCGCGTTGTGCCACTCGACCGTCGACGATTCGCTCGCGCCGGGCATCGGACGGCGGCTGGACGGCTGGCCCAACCTCGACCTGGATCCCGGAAAGATCGCGGCCGCCGCACCCGGTTTCCCGGACGGCTTGCGTGAGGAGTTCAGGGCGTGGGGACCGGGCAGGTACGATCCACGCCACCACATCTTCGACGGCACGAACATCGTTCCCTTGAACACGCCGTCGCTGCCGGTGGTGATTCCTCCCGCGTACGGACTCCAGGGCGTCGGCTTCGAGACGTTCACCGGCGATGGTCCGATCTCGTACTGGAACGGGTACGTCGGGGTGACGCAGATGGGCGGACACGGCAGCTTCGCCGATCCGCGCATCGGCGTCACCGTCACGCAGAAGCCCGATCGCGTGACGCCGAAGCTCCCGGCGCTGCTCGCCTACCAATTGAGCCTGGGCGCTCCGCCTCCTCCCGCGGGCAGTTTCGATCAGACCGCGGCGGAGCGTGGACGGCAGATCTTCAATGGCGCGGCACGCTGCAGTACCTGCCACGCTGCGCCGACCTACACCGACGTGCTGGCCGGTCCCGACCCGCGCGTGCCGCTGCTGCACGCCCCGTCTGAGGTCGGCGCCGATCCGCGATACGCGGCGCGGAGCGCCACGGGGATGTATCGCACCACGCCGCTGCGCGCCCTGTGGCAGCACGCGCCGTACTTCCACGACGGCAGCGCGCCTGATCTGCTCGCGGTGGTCAACCACTACGATGCGCTGTTCGCGCTCGGACTCACCGCGGAACAGAAGGCGGACCTCGTCGAGTTCCTGAAGTCGCTCTAGCCGGGAGCGCTACACCGCCGGCGCGGTGGCAGCCGGGTGCGTGCTGACGCGAGGGAAGTCGCGCGATGAATCCGGCTCGCCGTCGGCGAGCAGCGCCTTCGGCCCGAGCGGCCGGCAGGCGCTGATCAGCGCTTCCACCCTCTCGGTCGGCAGCGGGTGCGAGAAGAGGAAGCCCTGCGCGTGCGTACAGCCGAGCCGCTCCAGCTCGCGTGCCTGTACCTCGCTCTCGATGCCTTCCGCGACGACGCTGGTGTTGAGCGTGCGGGCCAGGGCGAGGATGCTCTCGACGATCGCCGGACGTCCGGGCAGCAGCAGGCTGTTGACGAACGAACGGTCGATCTTCAGCGCGTCGACGGGCAGGTTGTGGAGGTGGCTCAGCGACGAATACCCGGTGCCGAAGTCGTCCAGATACACCTTGACGCCGAAATCGCGCAGCTCGCGCAGCACGATGGCGGCCTCGCCGGGACTGTCGAGCAGCGCGGTCTCGGTAATCTCCACGCGCAGGTCGGCCGGCCGCAGCCCCGTCTGGTGGACCGTCTGCTGGACGACGCGCGGGAAGTTCCGCTTCACCAGCTGGCGGCTCGAGACGTTGACGGTGATGCAGTCGAGGCCGGCGTGGGGATACTGCCGCTGCCACTCCGCGAACGTCCGGCACGCTTCCTGGAGCACCCAGGTGCCGAGCGGCTCGACCAGCCCGAGCTCCTCGGCGATCGGCACGAACGTGACCGGCGAGACCTTCTCGCCGTTGCGCGTCCAGCGCACCAGCGATTCGAAGCCGACGCACATGCCGGTCTTGAGCGAGACGATCGGCTGGTAGTGCACTTCGAAATCGTTGTTCGCGATGGCGCGGCGGAGATCGTTCTCCAGGCTGAGGCGGTCGCGCACGCGGGCGTGCATCGCCGCGTCGAACACTTCGTGGCGCGACTTGCCGCGTGACTTGGCGTGGTACATCGCGGTGTCGGCGTCGCGCATGATCTCGTCGGGATTGGTGTAGTGCGCCGGGCCGAACGCGATGCCGAGGCTCGCGGAGGTGAACACCTCGCGCCCGGCGATCGAGAACGGCGCGCTGAGCGCGTCCTGGATCCGTCCCGCGATCGCATTCGCCTGCCCGTCGTCCGTCAGCCCGTTCAGGAAGATGGCGAACTCGTCGCCGCCGAGCCGGGCCAGCGAGTCCCCCTGGCGCAGACACGACTCGAGGCGGCGCGAGGCGGCGACGAGCAGCTCGTCGCCGACGAGATGGCCGAGGCTGTCGTTGACGATCTTGAATCGATCGAGATCGAGGTAGAGCACCGCGAAGCCGCTGCGCTGGCCACGGCGGCGGCATTCGTCGAGCTGCCGTCCGAGCGCCTCGACGAACACGGCGCGGTTCGACAGGCCGGTGAGCGCGTCGACGAAACCGACGCTGCGCAGCCGCTCCTGGGCGAGCGCCTGCTCGGTCGTGTCGGTCAGCGATCCGGCGATGCGGTTCGGCTTCCGCCCGACGCCGGCGCTCACCGCGACGCCGCGGCACAGGAACCGCCGGTAGCCGCCGTCTTCGTGGCGGATGCGATGTTCGTGCTGGAAGACGGGACTGGCGCCGGAGAGGTGCGCCTGCAGCGCGCCCGTCAGCGGTTCGATGTCGTCGGGGTGCACGCGATCGAGCCACTCGCCGGGACTGCCGCTCGCCGCGTGCGCCGGCAGCCCGATCATCGCGCGCCACCGGCTCGACACGTAGAACTCCTGCGTCTGCAGGTTCCACTGCCACAGGCCGTCGTTCGCCCCTTCGGCGGCCAGCGCGAGCCGCTCGCCGCTGCGCCGCAGCTCGTGCTCGGCGCGGATCCGCTCGGTGACGTCGTGCCACAGCAGCGTGACGCCGCCCGACACCGGCACCACCTTGATCTGTGCGATCCGCGTCTCGGCGCCGGACGGCAGCACCAGGTTGTTGACGACGCGGACCTTCCCGTCCGCGAGCGTCTCCTTCATCGTCCGAGGAAGCTCCGTGCGCGCCAGCGCCGGAACCACCGAGACGAGAGGAACACCGACCGCCCGCTCGGCATCGCACTTCACCAGCCGCTCCAGCGCGTCGTTCCACTGGGTGACGACGCCGGCGCCGTCGATCACCGACATGCCCTGATCGAGGTGCTCGATCACTTCGCGCCGGCGCTGCTGCTCCTCGAGGCGCCGGATGTAGTCGCTGTAGACGCGATACGCGCAATACAAGCCGCCGGCGGCGGCGGGGGCGACATTCCACAGGCCCTGCTGCACGATCTCGGCAAGGACGGCGGCGACGATCGCGCCGAGCAGATAGACCGGATAGCCGTTCGTCGCGCGCGACGGCCACGAGTCGTCCATCGCCTGCCGGAGGACGCAGGGAATGGCGATGCTCGTCAACGCGCCCAGCGCGACGTGATACGCCACGGCCGCGGCGGCCAGAGGGATGAGCAGCCACGGCCAGCCCTGAAACACCTGCAGGCCGGCGGGCAGCCCATGGACGAAGCCTGCCACCGCGGTCGCGGCCACCGCGACGGCGGCATCAATCGCCGTCTGGCGCGGACTCGTGTGCGCCGCGACGTATCCGCCGGTGATCGCGGCGGCGACGGCCACTATCGACGCAACCTGCGGCCCCATCAGCAGCAGCGCGACGAAGACGGCAATGAACGACGGGGCCATGAACGAACGATCCGTCAGGGCACGCGCCTGCGCCGGCACGCACGCCGTCAGCATGCCCGCGAGCAGAACGCCGGCAAGCTCCGGAAGGCGATCGGTCGCGATCCAGCCCGCGAGCCAGGGTGCCGCCAGGGCGGCGGCATACACGCCGGCCAGCGTGGCGATCGCGTTCTGCGAGGGAACGGCGGGGCGCATTGGGCCGGCGCGATCCAAGCAAACGGAACACCATCGGTATAGCGGCGATAAACTCCTTCAAATCAATGGGTTGCTACAGCAGAGAGCGGACGGCGAGGGGGTGGATCTGTGCCGGAACGGCACAGGCGGTTTCACAATTCCGTGTGTCCGCTGCGAGTTCTGTAAGCTCGGCCGCAGCTAGTTCCTGAGCGCCGCGGCCGGATCCGTGGACGCCGCCGTGCGCGCCGGCCAGCCGACCGCGAGCAGGCCGCATGCGGCGAACGCGATCGATACGACCGCAATCGCCGCGGGATCCGCCGCCGCGCGGAGGTCGGATGCGAGCCCGTCCCGCATACCGCCCCTCTCGCCGCGCCCGACCGGCAGCGTCGCGGCGTCGCGCCGGATCCGCGGCACGTGCCGCAGCAGATCCAGCAGCTCGCGGGCCGCTCGCAGGACACGACGGGCGCCGGCTTCTTCGCGGACGCGGCTCACGGCCATCTCGAGCGCATCGGCGCCGTGGCGCTCGCGGAACCCGCGCGGCATGAGCGCCAGCGCGGCGCGATAGAGCTGTTCGAAGACCGTCACGGCCGCCGATCCGCGACCAGTGCCGCCCGGGTCGCTTTCAACTGGCCGGCGAGGCGCTCGGCTTCGGCCGCGAGCACGCGCCGGCCGAGGGGCGCCAGCTCGTAGACGCGCCGGCGCGAATCCGCCGGCGCGGCGCGCTCGCGGATGAGTCCCTGGCGCTCCGCTTGCGATAAAACTGAGTAGAACGATCCGGTGCCCGGATCGATGCGGCCGTCCGACCGCTCGCGAATGCGCTTGACCAGCTCGTACGGGTGGGTCGCCTCTTCCGCGAGCGAGAGCAGCACGGCATAGAGGAGATGCGTCAGCGGCAGGAACGCGTCGACCGGTGCGGGCATCCGTGAATTATCTCCATTATGGAGACAAAGGCAACCATGGCGACGAATCGACGGACCTCGGTGCCCTTCGACCCGTTCCACTTCGAGCGCGAGGCATCGGCCGGGCGGCGCTACTCGACCGAGCAGGCGTTCCGCGAGATCTACCGCACCAACCATTGGGGGGCGCGCGAGCGTTCCGGCGCCGGCGCCTCGGTCGAGCAGGCCGCCGCGATCCTGTCGCAGCTCGGATCGCTCATCGATCGTCTGGGGATCCGGACGCTGCTCGACGTGCCGTGCGGCGACTTCGCCTGGATGCGCCACCTGGAGACCGACGTGAACTACATCGGCGGCGACGTGCTGCCGGAGCTGGCGGGCGCGAACCAGGAACAGTGGGGCGGCCCGCGGCGGCGCTTCATGACCATCGATCTGCTGAAGGACGACCTGCCGGACGCCGACCTGCTCCTCTGCCGAGACTGCCTCGTTCACCTCTCGCTGGACGATGCCCGGCTCGCGCTCTCGAACATCCGCCGCTCGCGCTGCGAGTGGCTGCTCACGACCACGTTTCCCGGCTGCACGGCCAACGAGGACATCGTTACCGGCGACTGGCGGCCGCTGAACCTGCAACTGCCGCCGTTCAACCTGCCGCCGCCGGAGCGGCTGCTCAACGAGCAGTGCACCGAAGGAGGCGATCTCTTCGCCGACAAGAGCCTCGGGCTATGGCGCGTGGGGGATCAGGCGCCAGAGCGCTGAGTCGCTGGCCACGTAGATGGCGCCGCCGCTGCCGACGGCGACGGCGCGGACCGGCCCGACGCGTCCGTCGAGCAGCCGCTCCGTCGTGACGATCCGGCCGGCATCCCCGGCATCGAAGCGGATGCGCAGCACATGTCCGGCATCGCTCGCCGCGATCAGCAGGTTGCCGTCGAGCGCCGGGACGTCGCCGCCGGCGTGGAAGGCGAGCGTTCGCACGCCGAATGGCTGCGGCAACGGATACGACGCGCGCTGCGACGCCCGCCGCGGACGGATCGACGCGACACCAATCGCCGCCAGGCGCTCGGTCCGGTCGCCGCGCTCCTCGGTGAACCACAGCACGCCGTCCGCCGCCCATCCGAGTCCGCGCGGCGCGCGCAGACCGCTCCAGTAGACCGGCGACGCGGCGGGCTGATCGCCGGGCGTGCTGCCATCGGCGTTGATACGCAGGATCTTGCCGTTCCATTCGGAAGGACGGCTCGCCGCCTCGCGGCTGCCGCCGTCGTCGAACGCGGCATAGAGCTGTCCGTCACGGCCGGCGCGGAGCGCGGCCGCGTTCTCGGCCGATGCCGCGACGTCGCGCATCAGCGGCATGCGATCGACGAGCGCGTCGCCTGCCAGGCGATAGCGGACGAGGCGGAACGCTCCCGCCGGCGTGTGAATGACGAAGACGTATGCGGTGCGCGCGAAGTCCGCCGCGACGGCGAGCGCCGCCACGCCGCCGTCGACCGAGCGACGGAGCGCCGGGGACGGCGGGGCGCTCCCGGGCGCCCGGCTGACGAGGCGAATGGATCCCGAGCGCTCGCCCACCAGGCTGCGGCCGTCAGGGAGCAGCGCCAGGTCGACGACATCGTGCAGATCGCCGGCGAGCTGCTGCGCCTCGAACCTCACGCCGTCCGCGGTGGCGATCGTCTCGCCGGCGGCGAGCGGCGCCGCGATCGGCGGCGGAGCGGCCAGACCGGCGACGGTCACGGTCAACGGTGCGCTGCGGCCGCTCTCGAGCGTGCCGCCGGCGTCGAGGATGAAGGCGGCGAGCTCGAGCGTGTGCGCACCGTTCGACAGCACCGGCAGGCGGCCGGAGCACGCGAAGCCCGCGGCACCGGCAGTCGCGCCGCAGGTGACGTCTGCGACCTCGGAGCGGACGCCGTCGACGTAAATCGCGTAGCGGAACGTCGCCAGCTCGGCTGCGTCGCGCGCCTGCTGATCCCATCCCAGGCGCTCGCGTCCGGTGATGGCCTCGCCGGGGGTGCCGGGCGGCGACGGCGTCGGCGGCGGTGTCCGGCCGCACGCCGCCAGGGCGCCGAGCGCGAGGACGAGATAGAGGCGCGCCGCCATGTCCACCGATAATAGGCGCGGGACTGTGGTGTTGCGAATCGCGATCGCCGCGCTGATCGTGCTGGCCGCCGCCGCGGACGCGGCGGCGCAGCTGCGCACGCGCGTGCACGCGTCCGGCTTTACGCAGCCGCTCGCGATCGTCCAGGATCCCGCCGACCCGGCGGTCCAGTTCGTCCTCGAGCAGCGCGGACGGATTCGTGCGATCCGCGGCGGCACGGTGGAGCCGGCGGACTTCCTCGATCTCACCGCCGCCGTCAGGTCCGGCGGCGAACAGGGGCTGCTCGGCATGGCGTTTCCGCCCGACGCGGCCCTGACGGGCCGCTTCTACGTCAACTTCACGAACACGGAGGGGCACACCGTCGTCGCGCGCTTTCGCCGCTCGGGCAATCCGCTCGTGGCCGACGCCGCCTCGCGGTTCGACCTGCGGTGGAACGGCGCGGGCGGGCCGGCAGTCATCGTGCAGCCCTTTGCGAATCACAACGGCGGGCATCTGGCGTTCGGGCCGGACGGCTACCTCTACGTCGGGATGGGGGACGGCGGATCGGGCGACGATCCGAATCACTTCGCGCAGGACCCGGCGTCGCTGCTTGGCAAGATGCTGCGCGTCGACGTCGGCGTGCCGGAGAATCACCCCACCGGGTACATCGTGCCGGCGGGCAACCCGTTTGCCGGCACCGGGGCGCGGCCGGAGATCTGGAGCTTCGGCTGGCGCAATCCGTGGCGATACACCTTCGACGATCCGTCGCGCGGCGGCACCGGCGCGCTGGTGGCGGCCGACGTCGGACAGAACGCATGGGAGGAAGTGGATTACGAGCCGCCGGGGCGCGGCGGCCGGAACTACGGGTGGCGCAACCGCGAAGGGGCGCACAACAACGTGACCTCGCGGCCGCCCGCCTTCACGCCGCTGATCGATCCGATCCACGAGTACGATCATTCGCAGGGCAGCTCGATTACCGGCGGCTACGTGTATCGCGGGACGGCGCTCGGCGCGGCGTTTCGCGGCAGGTACTTCTTCGCCGATTTCGTCCGCAGCCGCGTATGGTCGATCGCGCTGACGGCCGACGGCGGCGGCGAGGGGCGCGCGTCGGATCTGCGCGAGCACACCGCCGAGCTCGGCGGCGCGGCGCAGCTCGCCGGGGTCAGTTCGTTCGGCATCGACGCGGGGGGCGAGTTGTTCGTCGTCAGCTACAGCCGCGGAGTCGTCCTGAGGATCGTCGGACCGCCGCCGACGCCCGGTACGCTGCGCATCATCCGATAACCTGCGGAGAACCAGCGATGTCAGTCATTCCGCTCGTCTTTGCCGCCGCGGCGGCGGTTGCCGGCGCGGCGACGGTGCTTCCCGGCATCGACGTCTTCCTGTCCGACGTCCCGCGCGCGATCCGCGGCAAGCGCGTCGCGCTGATCACCAACTACAGCGCCGTCAACCGCGAGAAGGTGCCGGACATCGACCTGATCGCCGCGAGCAAGGACGTCAAGCTCGTGGCGCTGCTCGCGCCGGAACACGGCATCCGCGGCACCGCCGCCGCGGGAGAGAAGATCGCCGACGACGTCGACGCGAAGACCGGCATTCCGATCTACTCGCTGTACGCGTCCGAGGACCGCGGCCCCACCCCGGAGATGCTGAAGGACGTCGACGCGATCCTCTACGACCTGCAGGAGGTCGGCGGCCGGACGTGGACCTACGTGTCGACGATGGCGCTGTCGATGCAGGCGGCGGCGCGCAAGGGGATTCCGTTCGTCGTCCTCGATCGCCCGAACCCGATCGGCGGCGAGATCGTCGAAGGGGCGCTGCTCGATCCGAGGTTCAGGTCGTTCGTCGGCATGTACCCCATCCCGGCGCGGCACGGGATGACCGTGGGCGAGCTGGCGACGCTGTTCAACAGGCAGCACGGCATCGGCGCGAATCTGATCGTCGTGCGCGCCGCGAACTGGAAGCGGTCGCAGTGGCTCGACGAGACCGGGCTTCCGTTCGTCAATCCGTCGCCGAACCTGCGCTCGCTGGCGGCGCTGACGAGCTATCCCGGTTCGGTGTACTTCGAGGGAACGAACCTGACCGAGGGTCGCGGCACGGATCGGCCGTTCGAGCAGATCGGCGCGTCCTGGCTCTTCGCGCCCGAAGTCGTGAAGCTGATGAACGAGAAGGGACTCCCGGGCGTCCGCTTCGAGGCGATCACGATGACGGTCGCGCCGACCGCGGCGAAGTTCAAGGGGATGACGATCCCCGGCGTCAGGTTCGTGATCACGGATCCCCGCGCCTACCGTCCGGTGCGCACCGCGCTGATTCTGATCGCGGAAATCCGGCGGCTGTACCCGAAGGACTTCTCGTGGGGACCGTCGATCGATCGGCTGACCGGCTCGGACGAGGTGCGGCTGGCGATTGAAGGAGGACGGCTGCCGGCGCTCCTCGACGAATGGGATCGCGAGGCCGCGGCCTTCGCCGAGAGCCGCAAGCCGTTCCTGCTCTACCGCTGACCTCCCCGATCGTCGGCTTCGTCACGCAACGTCAGAATCTCCGGTATCATGCGCGCTCCGGGGCGATTCGTCGGGAGGAGTGCATGGTACCGAGACCTCTGCTCGTGGCTGCGGCCCTCGCGGCACTCGTGGTGTTCGCGCGCGACGCGCGAGCGCAGGATCCCACCGGCGCCGTCGAGGGCACCATCACCGACGCCACCGGCGCGCCGCTGCCGCGGGCGCGCGTCACCGCCGTCAACGCCGGAACCGGACTCGCCAAGGACGCGGAGACCGGGGCGGACGGCTTCTATCGGATTCTTCTGCTGCCGGTCGGCCGCTACACCGTCACCATGCAGGCGCCTGGCTTCACGACGCTGGTTCGCGACGCGATCGACGTGAGCGTCAGCCAGAGCGTGCGCGTCAACGCGCAGCTCGAACTCTCGTCGCTGAGCGAGACGGTGAAGGTGTCGGGCGGAGCGCAGCTGGTCGATACGACCACCAACGTCCTCGGCCGCGTCATCACCGGGCGCGAACTGGTTGATCTGCCGCTGAACGGACGCAACTTCACCCAGCTCGGTCTGCTCGAGACCGGCGTCGCGCCGCTCCCCGCCGGCGTGGCGACCGCCGGCGGCAGCCTGCGGCAGGGACAGGCGTACGCGGTGAACGGGATGCGGCCCGAGCAGAACATGTATCTCGTCGACGGCGCGCAGAACCAGAACCGCATGGACGGCGGCTATGCGCTCAAGCTGCCGGTCGAAGCGATCGCCGAGTTCCGCATCCTCACCCAGACGGCGCCGGCCGAGTACGGCGGCACTGCCGGCGCGACGACCAGCGTGGTCACGCGCTCGGGCACCAACCAGCTGCACGGATCGCTCTACGAGTTCGTGCGCGACGACGCCTTCGATGCGAGGAATTACTTCTCCGAGAAGGTCGAGCCGCTCGAGCAGCACCAGTTCGGCGGCACGATCGGCGGACCGCTCTCGCCCGAGCGCGCGCTCTTCTTCGGCTACTACGAGGGGTTCCGCAACACCCAGGGGCTGACGACGACGGCGACGGTGCCGACCGCGCAGGAGCGTCTCGGCGACTTCTCGGGGCTCGGCGTGCCGCTGCTGAACCTGGCGGCCGGCGGCGTCCCCTTCCCCGGCAACAGGATCCCGGACGCGGCAATCAATCCCGTCGCCCGCAGCGTCCTCAGTCTCTACCCGCAAGGCAACGTCTCGCCATCGCTCTATCGCGAGACGGTGGTGGTGCGGAACGTCTCGAACCAGGCCGGGGGCCGGTTCGACGTCAACCTGTCGCCGGAGAATCAGCTCTTCGGGCGGTATGCGTATTCCGGCGGCCACAACATCAATCCCATTTCGGTCCGCGGCACCGACGTGCCGGGGTTTCCGACCCGCGACGACTACTCGACCCATCACACGACGATCTCGAACACGCGGATCCTGTCGCCGTCGCTGACCAATTCGCTCCGCGGCAGCTGGATGCGGCACGCGTTCTTCTTCGATCAGCGGCTGAATCGCAATCCGCCGTCCGCGCTCGGCTTCGGCTACAACTCGTCCAACGACGTGGGCCAGGGACCGCCGTTCTTCAACATCAGCGGCTACTCGCCGATCGGCGGCGCGATCACCGGCCCGCGCAACTCGACGCAGACGACGTTCGAGATCCAGGACGGCGTCGCGTGGACGAACGGCGCGCACCTGATCAAGACGGGTGGCGAGTTCCGCCGCACCGGCATCGACATGGTGCAGACGATCGCGCCGAACGCCTTCTTCGTGTTCGCGGGGACGTTCCCGACCAACAACGCGATCGCCAACCTCCTGCTCGGCGCGCCGGTCACGTTCTACCAGGGCCTCGGCGACTTCGGCCGCGCGGTTGCGGTCTGGAGCGCATCCGCGTACCTGCAGGACGAGTGGCGCGCCACGCCGCGCCTCACGCTCAACTACGGGCTGCGCTACGAGCGCATCAACCCGTTCACCGAGGCAGACGACCGGTTGAACGGCTTCGTCCCCGGCGTGCAGTCCACCGTCAGGCCGGACGCGCCGCTCGGGCTCGTCTTCCCCGGCGATCCGGGAATCGGCCGCGGCATCGCCGACGGCATCCACGCGCTCATGCCGCGGGCCGGCGTCGCCTGGGATCCCAACGGCGCCGGCGTGTGGTCGATCCGCGCCGCCTACGGCCTGTTCTACGATCAGTTCCAGAACGGCGCCGGGACGACGTCGCAGATTGCGATCAGCAGTACGCCGTGGGCGCAGTTCGTGCAATTCAGCGGCGCCGGCCTGAACTTCCAGAATCCGTTTCTCGGCCGCCCGCCGACGGCGCCCGACACGTTCGTGCGGCCGTCGACGCTCTTCGCCCTCGATCCCGAGGCGAAGCCGCCGCGCGTGCACAACTGGAACGCGAGCGTCCAGCGCTCCATGCTCGATCGCTACGTCGTCGAACTGCGGTACGTCGGCGCGCGCGGGAAGCACTTGCCGCGCAACGTCGAAGCGAATCCTGCGGTCTTCGGACCCGGGGCGACGGCGCAGAACGCCGACCGGCGGCGCATCTACGGGAACTGTCCGGCGGACGGGAGCGCGTGCGCGCTGTCGACCGTGGCGATGCTGCGCAGCGTCGCGCGATCGCGCTACGACGCGGCGCAGGTGAGCGTGTCGCGGCGCTTCGGCGGGACGCTGGGGTTCAACGCGTCCTACTGGTACTCGCGGTCGTACGACCATCTGTCGGCGATGAATCTCTCCGGCGCGGCGGCCCGTCCGCTCGCCGGTGAGAACGACCTCGCGCAGAACCCGTTCGATCTCGAAGCGGAGTGGGGGCCGTCGCTGTTCGACGCGCGCCATCGGCTCGTGGCCAGCGCGACGTGGATGGTGCCGGTGTCCCGCAGCGCACCGGCGGCGATGCGGGCGGTGATCAACGGCTGGCAGCTGAACGTGGCGGCCTCGCACAACTCGGGGACGCCGTTCACCGTCTCGGACTCCGCCAATGTCGCGCTGCAGGCGAACAGTCCGCCCATCTCCGGGTTCCCCGCCAGCCGGCCGAATCTCGTCGGCGACCCGAACGCGGGTCCGCATACGGTGAACGCGTGGTTGAGCCGCTCGGCGTTCGAGCGCCTGAGCATCCAGACGCAGGCGGGCCAGTTCGGCAACGCCGGCCGGAACATCGCGCGCGGCCCCGCGTACACCAACGTCGACCTCGCGCTCGTGCGCGACGTGGCGCTGGTGCGGCAGACGCGGCTGCAGATCCGCGCCGAGGTGTTCAACCTCGCGAATCACGCCAACTTCGGGCTGCCGGTGGCGGATCTCAACTCCCCCAGCTTCGGCCGCATCCTGTCCGCGGGTCCGCCGCGGCTGATGCAGTTCGCCGTCAAGCTGTTCTTCTAGACCGACTGACACGCCGCCGGAACGGGTATACCCTTCCGGCATGAACTGGCTGTACGCCGCGCGTGGACTTCGACGCACCCCGGCCTTCACGCTTGCCGCGGTCGCATCGCTTTCGGTCGGCCTCGCCCTTGCGGCGTCGGCCGTGTCCGTCGTCAATGCGTATCTGATTCGCTCGCTGCCCTATCGCGACGCCGGTCGGATCTATCACCTGCGCTACGCGCCGCCAGGGCCGTGGGAGCCGCGCGGGATGACGGCGCTCGACTGGACCGCCGTCGCCGATGTCGTCGAGCATCCGATCGCGTCGGCGGGCGAGACGTTCCACGTCAGCGATGGCGGGTTCTCGACGTCGCTCCGCGCCCTGCGCGTGACGCACGGGTTCGTCGAAGGGCTGGGGGTGCGGGTCGTGTCGGGGCGCACGCTGCAGCCGCACGATTTCGCCGCGGGCGGCGAGCCCGCCGCGTTGATCGGTCACGCGCTGTGGCGCGAGCGCTTCGGCGCGGATCCGGGTGCGATCGGACGAGTGATTCTGGCCGAAGCGGAATCCCGCCCGGGTGCGCCGGAGACCTTCCGCATTGCGGGGGTGCTGGAGCCGGACTTCTACTACGGCCGCGAAGCGCGCACCGGGGTCGACCTGCTCGTGACACAGGCGGCGCCGATTCGCGCCTACATGGTCAAGCTGCGCCAGGGCGTGCTTCCGGCGGTCGCCGAGCGGCGGATCACCGACGCCGCGCGCGCCGCCGCGACGTCGCCGATTCCCGCCGGCTGGACCGGCGTGCAGCTCGAATCGGCGCACGAACGATGGGTCGGCAGCGTGCGGCCCGTGCTGCTCGGCGTGGTGATTGCGGTGGCGCTCGTCCTGGTAATCGTGTGTGCGAACGTCGCCGTGCTCATGCTGCTCCGCGCGATGCAGCGCCGGCGCGAAGTGGCGGTCCGGCTCGCGCTCGGCGCGGGCTGGACGCAGATCGCGCGCATGCTCATGGCGGAGACGGCGCTGCTTTCGGGCGCCGGACTGGCCGGCGGTCTCGGGCTGACCGCGCTCTCGCTGGGCACGCTGGCGCCGCTGATCGAAACGCAGCTCGGACGCCAGGCCCCCAATGCCGCGGGAATCCAGATCGATGCCACCGTTCTCCTCGCCGTCGCCGCAGCGGGGTTGCTGGCCGCAGTCGCAATCTCGCTCGCGCCGCTCGCGTCATCGCTCGTTCCTGGGGGGCGCGCGCTGACCGACGCGCTGCGCCAGTCCGGGCGGGGCGTCAGCGGCGGCCGGCCGATGCGGCGGCTGCGCGGCGGACTGATCGCCTTCGAGGTCGCCGGCTCGCTCGTGCTCCTGGTCGCCTGCGGCCTCATGGTGCGCAGCTTGATCGCGATGGTGTCGACCGATCTCGGCTTCGATCCCGACGGTCTCGTGCGCTCCCGCGTGGTACTGCGCGCGCGCAACCATCCCGATCCCGCGAGCTACCTGGCCTTCAAGGCGGAATTCGAACGGCGCGTCACGGAAGCGACCGGTGCGGTGACCGCCTACAGCAGCTGGCCGCCCTACGTCGCGCCGCCCGATCGCCTCGTCGAAGCGGACGGCGCCGGCACCGCGATGGGGGGAACCGTCTTCGTGAGCAGCGGCTATTTCTCGGCGTTTGCCATTGCGCTCCAACAAGGACGTCCGTTCTCGGCCGACGAAGTGTCGGCGGCCGCGCCGCTCGCCATCGTCAGCGCGTCGCTGGCGCAGCGCCTCTGGCCGGACGGCACAGCGGTGGGACGCCGGCTGCGCTTCGTCGACCAGACGCCGTCCGGACCGCGCTCGACGGAATGGCGGACGGTCGTCGGTGTGGCTCGCGACGTGCGGCAGGCGTACGGCGACGAAGCGAAAGGCGATTTGTACATGCCGCGGCTGCCCGAGGGGCGGTTCGGAACCTTCTACGTCCGGACCGGGGCGGCGACCCCTGCCCTGTTCGAGGCGCTGCGCAAGGCGGCTGCCGATCTGGATCGAGACGCGGTCGTCGATCCGCCGCGGCTCGTCTCGGCGGAAGACCGCACGCTGGCCGGGACGCGATTCCTGACCATGATGCTGACGTCGTTCGCCGCCATCGCCGCATTTCTGGCCCTGCTCGGCATCTATGGGGTGACCGCATATGCGGTGCAGCAGCGCCACAAGGAAGTGGCCGTGAGGGTCGCGCTCGGCGCCACCGCGCGCAACGTGCTCGCGATGTTTCTTCGCGAAGGCGTCCGGCTGCTCGCGATCGGCGCGGTCGCCGGTCTCGCGGGCGGCGTGCTGGTGTCGCGCGTCCTGCAGTCGCGGATCTTCGGGATCGTGGCCTTCGATCCGCTCACGTACGGAACCGCGTCGGTGCTCCTGATCGGCGCCGGGCTCGCGACGACGTTGTGGGCGTCGCGGGGCGCGACGCGGACGAATCCGTCGGCAGCCTTGAACGCCGACTGATCGAGCCTCCGCGCCCGCCGCCGGGAGTACACGTCGCAGCTGTTCTTTCCCGAGACCCTGAACGACGAGATCCACGCGCGCGAGCCGTATGCGGCGAACGGGCGCCGCGACACGATCAATCAGCGCGACGGCATCTATCGCCAGGCCGGCGACCAGCTCCTGCTGCAGCCCGCCCGGCGCGCCTCGGGGTACGAGGCCGGCATCGCGATCGCGCTCGATCTGTCGGATGCCGCCGTCGGCCGATCCGATGCGGAGGGGCGCGGTCGCGGGCGGCGCAACGGCCGGGTATGATGGCGGCGTGCATGGCATCAGTCAGGACGTTCGCGTCGCTCTCCGTCAACTCGCCCGCCGTCCGGCGTTCAGCGCGATCGTCCTGGCGACGCTCGCCCTGGGCATCGGCGCGACGACGACCTTCTTTTCAATCCTGAACGGCGTGGCCCTGCGGCCGCTGCCGTTCGCGGACGCCGATCGCCTGGTCGCCGTGGACCGCGCCGCGCGCGGCGCGGCGGTCCGATCGAGACTCACCGTCGAACAGTTCATCTCCGTGCGCGAGGCGGCCGGCATCGCCGAGGCGGTGGCGTACGTCGCGCGCCCTGTCACGCTGAGCGGCGAGGGGGGCGCGGTGCAGGCGGCCGGGGCGGAAGTCTCCGGCGATCTGTTCGCGCTGCTCGGGACGCCGCTCCTGCGCGGCCGCTCGATCGGCGACGGCGACACGTCACCGGTTGCGGTCATCGGACACGATCTGTGGACCGGACGCTTCGGCGCCAGCGACGCGGCGCTCGGCGCGTCGATCGCGATCGACGGCGTGCCCCACACCATCGTCGGTATCGCCCCTGCCGGTTTCGCGTTTCCCGCCGACGCGCGGATCTGGCTGACGCTGCGGCGCGACGCGCGGCGCGGCGTGGACGTCGCGGCGCGGCTGCGCGACGGCGTCCCGCCCGCCGAAGCCGCGGCGGCACTCGCCGGACTGGAACCGTCGCAGACCGGCGGCGCCCCGGACAACCGCGCGTGGACGATCGCGGCGCGCCCGCTGCGGGACGCCGTCCTCGGCTCGAAGCAGCGTGACGCGGCGCTGATCCTGCTGCTCGCGTCCGGCGTCGTGCTCGTCGTCGCGTGCGCGAATCTCGCGGGCCTGCTGCTGGCGTACGTCAGCGGCCGGCGGCACGAGCTGGCAGTCCGCGCGGCGATCGGCGCGGCGCGCTGGCGGCTGGTGCGGCAGGTGATGACCGAAAGCGCGCTCCTCGCGGTCGCCGGCGGCGCGCTCGGCGTGCTGGTCGCGAGTTGGGGCACCGATCTGTTCGTCAATACCCTCGGCAAGCCGGGCGGCGCGAGCTGGCTGACGTTCTCCATCGACGCCCGGGTCGTGGCGTTCGCCTTTGCCGCCGCCGCGGCGACCTCGACCATCCTCGGTGTCGCGCCCGCGATCGGCGCGTCCCGCGTCGACATCCGGGGTGTGCTCCAGGAGGATCAGCAGGCGTCCGGGTCGCGCCGCCGCGCGCGGCTGCGCGGCGCGATGGTCGCCGCGCAGGTGGCGCTCTCGCTCGGCCTGGTCACCGGCGGGGCATCCATCGTGACCAGCGCGCTCGCCATGGACGATGTGCACCCCGGCTTCGAGCGCGCCGGCCTCGTCGTCGTGCGCGCGCCGCTGCCCGACGCCCGGTTCGACTCGACGGCGCTGCGGATGGATCTGGTGGATTCGATGCGGGCGCGGCTGGCGGCGGTCGCCGGCGTCTCGGCGGTCTCCGCGATCAGCCATGCACCGCTCGTCGATCGCAACGTGCCGGCGACGGGCTTCATCGTGGAGGGATGGACCGCGACCGCGTCGCCGCCCGCCGCGACGTTCCGGTTCGTGGACGCGGATTACTTCGACGCGATGCGGATCCCGGTTCGCCGCGGGCGCGCCTTCACCGCGCGCGAAGCTCGCGACGAGCGAAGCGCGTCCGTCATCATCAACGAGACCATGGCGCGCCGGCACTGGCCCGATCGCGATCCGATCGGCGCTCGTTTGCGCCTGCCCGGGGCCGCGAATCCCTCGGCCTGGTTCACCGTCGTCGGCGTCGTCGGTGACGTCGCGCAGCGCGCGCTCCCCGGCCCGCCCGAGAGCCAGATGTACTACACGCTGCCGAACGGCCGTGACGTGGCGTTCGTCGTGCGGACCGCCGGCGAGTCGTCCGCAGCCGTGGACGCGGTGCGCACCGCGGCGGCCGGCGTCGACCCCGCCGTTGCCGTCACGGTGCACACGATGGACGGGACCTATCGCGCATACGCGGAGGATCGCCGGCTGCAGGGGTTCGTGCTCGGGTCGCTGGGCGCGGTCGCCCTGCTGGTCGCCGCCCTCGGCGTCTTCGGCGTGATGTCGCTGACCGTCGCCGAGCGCCATCGCGAGATCGCAATCCGCGCCGCCCTCGGCGGAACGCCGCGCGCGATCCTGCAGCTCATTCTCGGCAGCGCGCTGCGCCTCGTGTCGATTGGCGTCGGCGCGGGACTGCTCCTCGCGTTCGCCGCCACCGCCTTTCTCTCGTCGATCTTCTTCGGGCTGCGCGCCTTCGACCCGGCGCTGTTCGCGGGTGCGGCAACGCTGCTCGGCGGCGCCGCGCTTGCCGCGTCGTGGTGGCCGGCGCGGACGGCGGCGCGGGTGGATCCGATGGCCGCGCTGAAGCTGAAGTGATACCCTCCGGCGCATGAAAGCCGGCAGGGCCGTCGTAATCGTGGCGCTGCTCGTGACGGCCGGCGCCACCGACTCGTTCGTCCAGCAGCCCGCTCCAGGCCAGGCTGCCGAAAAACCGGACGCGTTCTCTCCTCTGGGCTTCGAGGATCTGCGGGCCTACGAACAGGCCTTCCCCGGCGTGCCCGGCTCGGTCGAAGTCGCGCGCGCGTCCGCGGCGCGTTACTGGGTCTATCGCGGCGTCGCATATCGCGGCGCGCAGCCCGCCGGGACGGCATGGATCAGCCTCGGCCCCTCGAGCACGACCGAAGGCGGCGCGAGCGGTTCCGGCAATTTCTCGGGGCGTGTCTCCGCGCTGGCGATCTCGCCGGCATGTGCGCTCCACGGACCATGCCGGCTCTGGGTCGGCACCGCGGGCGGCGGCGTGTGGCGCTCGGACGACGCGATGCATGCCGACGACGCGGGCTGGCGGTGGATCGGAGCCGGCCTGGGCACCAACAACATCGGCAGTCTCGCGCTCGACCCCAACGACGAGAGCGGCGGCACGATCTACGTCGGCACCGGGGAAACCAACTCGCCTCAGAACTCCGGCGCGGGAACCGGACTGTATCGTTCGACCGACGGCGGGGACCGCTGGGCACGCGTCTCCACCAACATCGTCGATCCCGCGGTGTCGCCGGCGCCGATCGACTTCACGTCGACACGGGGCATCGGATCGATCGCGATCGAGCCGGGCAACCCGCAGGTCATCTACGTCGCGACGACGACTGCCATGCTGGGCATGACGGCGGTGCGCGGCGGCCAGAGCCAGATTACCGGCTACCCGCAGCCGCGGGTCGGGCTCTACAAGACGGAGAACGGCGGCGCATCCTGGTCGCTGATCTGGGTGCCGCCGCTCGCGCCGGCGATCGCGCCGAATCCGCACCAGACGGTCGGGCAGGGGGACACGATGATCGGCGTGCGCTGGGTCGAGATCGACCCGCGCAACCCGCGCATCGTCTACGCCAGCGCGTGGAACAACGCCATCCACCGCTCGGCGCCGCCGCTGGAGAACGGCGACGCCTCCTTCAAACCGGTCTTCGCGATCGTCGGGCGCGGCGGATTCCAGGATCTCGCGATGTTCGACCTGACGGAGAGCCGCGGGCACACGCGGGTCTACGCCTACAACGGCACGCTCGCCGCCGGCACGCAGGGGTTGTATCGGCTGGACAACGCCGACGTTCCGGCAGCGGAGCTGGTGACCGGATCGGGCTCCAACCTCTCCAACACCGCGTCGTGGATCGCGCTCTCGTCGAACGACCCGGCGCAGGAGGGATCGACGAGCCGCGCGATCTGCGCGTCGCAGTGCTTCTACGATCTGGTGGTGGCGGTGCCGCCGCGGCGCCCCGACACGGTCGTCCTCGGCGGGGTGGCGACGCCGACCTTCGGCGAACCGACGATCCGGTCCACCGACGCGGGCGTTACTTTCTCGGCGTTCTCGAGCGATGCGCAGACGCCGCCGAACCGGGCGCACGTGGACGTCCGGGCCGTGGCCTTCCACCCCCGCAATCCCGACATCGCGTTCGTCGGCTCGGACGGCGGCGTCGTTCGCAACGACGGCGTGTTCGTCAACATCGCCGACCGGTGCGGCTCGCTGTTCGGCAATGCGCCGCAGTGCGCGCGGATGCTCGCGGCCGTTCCCCGGCAGATGTACTTCCTGAACCGGGGCCTGCAGACGCTGCAGTTCTACAACGTGGCGCTCGATCCGCGCGCTCCGCTGCAACGGCTCATCGGCGGCCTGCAGGACAACGGCACGGTATGGCAGGACGGCACCGGCGCGGCGGGCGTGTGGAAGAGCGTGTTCCCGTTCGGCGACGGAACGTCGGCCTCGGGCTTCCATCCGTCGCGCGCCGGCGTGCTGTTCGCCAGCTTCCAGAGCAACCGGTTCTTCGTGAACTTCGCCAACGGCGACCTGGCGCGATGGCTGCGGATCGACGATCCGATCCGCGCCGCCAACGAACGCGCGACGATCACGGCGTCGACCGGACGGCAGTTCCTCTCGTTCGACGAGGTGAATCCCGACACCCAGTTCACCGGCTTTCAGCACGTCTGGCGAACCAAGAGCAACGGCGGCAGCCAGGCGTTCCTCGAGGCAAACTGCCGGTTCTCCGGCGGGTCCGCGGCGCTGATCTGCGGCGACTGGATTCCGCTCGGCGTCGCCCATCCGTTTCCCGCCGGCTCGACGCCGGAATCGGCCGGCCGCCGCCCCGGCGATCTCACCGCCGACGCGTACGGGTCCGATCGCACCGGCGGCGTGATCGTGGCCGTAGAGCGCTCCGCGCTCGATGCGGGAACGCTGTGGGCGGCGACGAGCGCGGGACGTCTCTTCGTCTCGAAGAACGCCGACGCGGCGGCCGGCCCCGACGTGACCTTCAGCCGCGTCGACACGCCGGTCACGCCCAACCGCTTCGTCACCCGCATCGTGCCGGATCGGACCGATCCGAATGCCGCCTTCATCTCCTACTCGGGGTTCAACGCGCTCACGCCGTCATCGCCGGGGCACATCTTTCGCGCGGTCTTCAACCCGTCGTCGCGCACGGCGACGTTCACGCTGCTCGATCGCGATCTGGGCGACCTGCCGGTGAACACGATCGCCGTCGACGACGGCCGCGGCGATCTGTACGCGGCAACGGACTTCGGCGTGCTGGTGCTGCGCCGCGGATCGCCGGTCTGGGAACTGGCGGGGGTGGGCTTCCCCGAAGCGCTGGTCGTCGATCTCGAGTTCGTGAGATCCGAGCGCGTCCTGGTGGCCGCGACGCACGGACTCGGAATCTTCTATACGAGGCTGGATCCCTAGAACCGCCGCGATACTCCGAACGCGACGACGGTCCGGCTCTGGAAGCCGCCGTCGAACACCGTCACCCGCTCGAGCGGCGGCGCGCTGAGCGAGGAGCGCCGCCCGAGTGACGGGTCGTTGCTGAACTGAATCGCCGGATTGGTGAACGACTCGACGAAGCCGGCAGGCGAGCCGCGCCGGCTGGACGGCTCCGTGCTGACGCGCACGCGCGTCGCGTCGGGACCGAGCAAGGCGCGAACGTCGAGGCGGAAACCCCAGCGGTCGGAGATCCGGCGCCGCACCCCCCCGCCGACGACGCCCGCGAACGTGAGCGGCCGCTCGAAGGCGATCGTGACGCGGTCGCTTTCGTCGATCGGCACCTGATCGAGCACCGCAAAGCGGTACCGGCCGGACAGTGTCGCGGACGGCGAACCGGTGCCCGTCACGATCCCGCCGCCCAACGTCAGATAGGGGATCACGGATCCCAGCGCGCCGAGATCGGTGTTGAATGCGGCGGTCGCGGCAATCTCGCGGCGGGTGCCGCTCTCGGCCTCCCCGGCGGCGTCGACCACGACACCGGTGAACGGCCCGGTTCGCAGCAGCTCGGTGAAGGTGCTGGCGAACGAGTGGCGAGAGGCGTCCACGATCGCGGCCAGATCCCCGGGAGCAACCGGCGCCGCCCCGAGGAAGTCGACCGCGAGCTCCAGCGACGCCGACGCGGAGGTCGAACGCCGCACCCTGACGCCGCCGGCCCCGGTCCGGCCCGGCTTCACGGCCGCGAACAGCGGATCGAGGGGCACCATTCGCGACGGTCCCTCGAACGCGGCATTGACCGCGTCGAGCAGCGCCGCGCCGTCGCCGAAGAACCACGACGGCACCTCGCGGCTCGGGAAGAGCGGGGTCGACGTCGCGATCGCCGCGCCGGGCCGCGGCAGCGTCTGCCGGCCGTCGCTCGCCGTCGCCGCGGCGACCAGCCCGCCGTAGACCTCGACCTCCCAGCGCCGCTCCTGCGCCCACGCCCCCGTGGCCGCGCAGACCATGGCCAGCAGCACGCCCGACGTCACCCAGCCGCGAGTCATGGCCCCGAAGTGAACCACCAAATCAGGATTTAGCCAAGCGGATTTGGAAATCTGGAAATGTGGAAATCTCGCATTCGGCATTCGCACATTTCACATTTCCAAATTCCCACATTTCCAAATTTCCAAATTCCCAGATTCCCCTTGACACTCTACAAGAGCCGCACTACCCTCTTGTCGACCGACGACAGGAAGAACATTGGAGGATGTTCATGGCGCCCAAATCAGACCTGCTCCAGGGCACGCTGGATCTGTTGATCCTGCGGACGCTCTCGGGTGAACCGATGCACGGGTGGGGCATCTCGCAGCGGATCCAGCAGCTCTCGAAAGACGTGCTGCAGGTGAACCAGGGGTCGTTGTACCCCGCGCTGCACCGGCTCGAGCAGCAGGGGCTGATCGCGGCGGAATGGGGCAGCTCGGAAAACAACCGGCAGGCGAAGTTCTATCAGCTCACGCGGGACGGCCGCAGGCAGCTCGCGGAAGAGACGAAGACCTGGGAACGCCTTTCCACCGCCGTCGCGCGCGTGCTTGCCGGACTCTGAACATCCCGGAGGGCAGTCCGATGTTCCGTCATCTCTCCGTCCGCCT
This sequence comes from Vicinamibacterales bacterium, assembly GCA_035699745.1. Lineage (NCBI taxonomy): Bacteria > Pseudomonadati > Acidobacteriota > Vicinamibacteria > Vicinamibacterales > Vicinamibacterales bacterium. Next base: position 146,015 of record DASSPH010000067.1, on the reverse strand, counting down.
CTCGTCGCTGTTCAAGCGGGCGCGCCTCGAGCGCGAGCTCGATACCGAGCTGCGCTACCACCTCGACATGCTGATCGAGCAGAACCTCGCGAAAGGCATGCCGCCCGACGCCGCCCGGCGCGAGGCGCAGCGCGTGTTCGGCACGATGGACGCCGTCAAGGACGACGTCCGCGACAGCTGGCTCTCCCGCTTCGTCGAGGTCGCCGCGCAGGACATCCGCTACGGCGTCCGCAGTCTCCGGCGCAATCCCGGCTTCGCCCTGGTCATCATCGTCACCATGGCGCTCGGCATCGGCGCCAACACCGCCATCTTCAGCGTCGTCAACGGCGTGCTCCTGCGGCCGCTGCCCTACCAGGACGGCGACAAGCTGGTCGTGCTGCACCACGGCCAGAGCGATCCGGTCGCCAATGACTTCGGCTTCTCGCCGAAGGAGATGGACGACTACCGGCAGGCGCAGTCGCTCAGCGGCGTGGTCGAGTTCCACAACATGTTCTTCAACCTGCTCGGCCGCGCCGAGCCGGAGCGTCTGTCGACCGGCGTGGTGTCGGCCAATTACTTCGACGTGCTGGGCGTCACGCCGCTGCACGGCCGGACGTTCGTCGCCGCCGACGACGCGCCGGGCGCTCCCGCCGTCCTCGTCCTCGGCTACAAGTACTGGGAGCGCAGCTTCGGCGGCGACCGCAGCGTGGTCGGGCAGACGTTCCGGATGAACGACAGGCCGCACACGGTGATCGGCGTGATGCCGCCGGTGCCGCAGTATCCGCTGGAAGTCGACATCTACATGCCGTCGTCGGCGTGCCCGTTCCGATCCAGTCCCAGCCTGATCGCGAACCGCCGCGGCCGGATGCTCACCGCGTTCGCGCGCGTCCGTCCCGAGGTGACGCTCGCCAAGGCGCAGGCCGATCTCGATCTGGTCGCGGCGCGGCTGCAGACCGATTACAAGGGCTTCTATCCCGACAGCGGGTTCAAGGCCGCAGGTATTCCGCTCAAGACGGAACTGACGCGGAACTTCACCACGACGCTGTGGGTGCTGCTGGGAACCGCGGGATTCGTCCTGCTGATCGTGTGCGCCTCGATCGCCAACCTGCTGCTGGCGCGGATGGTCCGTCGCGAGCGGGAGATCTCGGTCCGCGCCGCGCTCGGCGCGACGCGCGGGCGGCTGCTGCGGCAGCTGCTGACCGAAAGCCTGGTGCTGGCGCTGTGCGGCGGCGTGCTCGGCCTGGTCCTCTCTGCCCTCTCGCTGCGGTTGCTGGTCAATTTCGCCGGCCGCTTCACGTCCCGGGCCAACGAGATCTCGATCGACCTGACGGTGCTCTTCTTCACCCTCGGCGTGTCCGTGCTGACCGGACTGATCTTCGGCTCGATCCCGGCGTTCGCGCGCCGCATCGACGTGGCCCCGGCGCTCCGCGAAGGAGGCCGCTCCAGCCACTCCAGCCAGCGGGTGCGCAGCGTGCTGATCGTCGCGCAGGTCAGCGCGTCGTTCATGCTGCTGATCGCCGCCGGCCTGACGCTGCGCAGCCTCCTCAACGTGCAGCGGATCGATCCCGGCATCAAGACCGAGAATCTGATCTCCTACGGCGCTTACATGAGCTTCGACAAGTTCCCGCTGACGCTGCCGCCGGCCGAGCGGCGCGCGAAGATCGCCGGGTACTGGACGGAGTACGAACGCCGCCTCGGTTCCATTCCGGGCGTGATCGCCGTCGCCGGCGGCGGCACGTTCCCGCTGAACGAGATCGACCCGTTCCCGCAGGGGCTCGTCAGGGACGGCCGGCCGTTGCCGCCCGGCGTGCAGCCCCCGCAGATCAACGTGCGATTCGCGACGCCCGACTACTTCCGCACGCTCGGTCAGTCGATCGCGGCCGGACGATCGTTCGCCGCGTCGGACACGCTCACCTCCACCGGCGTCGCGATCGTGAACCAGTCTGCGGCCAGGCTGTTCTGGCCCAACGAAGATCCGATCGGCACGCGCATCGCCGGAGGCGGGCCGGGCCAGTTCCGCACGATCGTCGGCGTCGTCGCCGACGTGCGGCAGCAGCTCGATCGCGCACCGGCGGCGGAGGTCTACGTTCCGGTGGCCCAGACCGCGAACCTGAACACCACGTGGGTGATCCAGTCCAAGCTGCCGATCGAAGACGCCGTGCGGAACATCAAGGCGGTTTCGCAGACGCATGACCGCGATCTGCCGGTGGAGAACTTCCGAACGCTCGCCGAGGTGCGATCGGAGGGGCTCGCGCCGCGCCGCGTCGTCGTGGCGCTGATCGGCATGTTCGGGTTCCTCGCGCTGGTCATCACTGCCGCGGGAATCGCCGGCGTGATCGCCTTCTCGGTGAACCAGCGCACGCAGGAGTTCGGCATCAGGATGGCGCTCGGCGCCCCTCGCGCCGGCGTGCTGACGATGGTGCTCCGCGAGGGACTGCAGCTCGTGACCATCGGCCTCGGGATCGGACTCGCCGGGGCGCTCGCGCTGACGCGGGTGCTCGGCTCCGTCATCTTCGAGGCGCCGCCGGCGAGCGCCGGGCCCACGCCGCCGCCGCTCACGCTGCTCGTCGACACGGTTCCGACCGACGTGTTCACCTACATCGGCGTGGTCGCTGCGCTGTTGCTGGTCGCCGTCCTCGCCTGCCTGATGCCGGCCCGCCGCGCGGCGTCGGTGGACCCTATGGTTGCGCTTAGGGCGCAGTAGCGGCCGCGGCCGGCCGGCAGTTGGCAGCGGACTCGCATCGCCGTTGGTTCGATGCTGGTCCGTGCAGCGCTCGTCGTCTCGACCGTTCTGCTGGGCGCAGCTCTTCCACAGCAGCCGAATCCGCCGGCGCCGCCGACGGTGCCGGGTGTTCCTGCCGCGCCCGCGGCCGGCACACCGCAGCCAGCCGCCGAGCCCGCCAGACTGGAGCGCCTGCTCGACGGCACCGGGCCCGTTGCGCTGACGCTCGAAGCCCCGCTCGAGCGTCTGTTCGAGACCGGTCTCGAAGACGAGGACGTCGCGGTGCCGGGCACCGTGAAGTTCAAAGATCGGACGTCCGGAGCGGAAGTTGTACTCACAGACGTCGCGGTGTCGGTCCGTGGACATACCAGCAGGCGGGAAACGGAGTGCACCTTTCCCAAGCTGAAGCTCAAGCTGAAGGGTGCCGGCTCGATCAAGATCGGCAGCCACTGCGGCGAGGCCGCCGATCACGAGCTCAGTCCGAAGTACGGCCGTCTCGCCAACGAGAAGTCGCCGCTCCGCGAATCGCTCGTCTACGATCTGCTGCGCGCGGTCGAGGCGCCCACGCTGCGCACTCGCCCGGCGCGCATCACCTACATCGACGGCGCGCAGCCGCCGCTCGAACGCCATGCGCTGCTCCTCGAAGACGACGACGATGCGATGGCCCGGGTGGGAGGGACGGCGGAGATACCGCTCGAGGCGTTCGGCAACGTCGCGGTCAGAGGCGCCGGCGCGGACGCCGCGCGGATCGCCTTCGCGGAGGCGATGATCGGCAACTTCGACTGGTGCCTGAAATTCTCTCCGGACGACATCTACCGGTGCAACGAACCGAAGCCGCTGTGGAACGTGGTCGCGTTCGATCGCGGCGGCGGGCGGACATCGCTGCTGATGAAGGACTTCGATCTCGCCGGCATGGTCGTCGGCCGCCACACCTGGTTCGACAAGGTGTGGAACCGCGCGTTCGTGCCGTCGAAGTCCGAGATCGAGATCGAAGTCCTGAGTCAGGTGCAGCGCACGCGATCCCTCTTCCCGCGGGCGCAGCTCGACGGCGAACGCCGGCACTTCATCGAACGGAAGACCGCGGCGTACGCCGCGCTCGACGGCGCCGGGGTCGACGACAAGGGGCGCGAGATCGCCCGCGCCTATCTGGACGCGTTCTACGCGGCGATTACCGGCGACGAGCAGTACTACCGCCCGATCGTCGTGCGCGACGACGTGCAGGTGTTCCTGGACGCGGCCGGCACGCGCGAGGCCTGCGGCCCGAAGGACGTGATGCGGCCGGGCACGCCGGTGAACGAGATCGCGCGCGAAGGGGCCATGAGCCAGGTCATCATCCTCGACGCGATGTGGCGCTGGGCCTCCCGCAACGAGTGCAATGCCGTGCAGGACGGCCCCGTCTGGATCAAGTCCGACGCGATCGTCCGGAACTTTCCCGCCCGTTAGATCGAATTACTCCTGGATCGGCAGGGTCCAACTGAATTCAGGCTGGACACGTCTAAGACCGACAGTTACGCCTTCGAGGGGGAGCGTACGAATGCGCGGATTCGCACACAGTACCGCCGTGGCCATCGCGGCGCTTGGGCTGGCCGGGCTGCCGCCCGCCGAGGCGCAGACGAAGGACGCGGCGAGCGTGATCGCGGCGGCCCGGCAGGCGCTGGGCGGCGAAAAGAAGCTCGCCGCCGTCAAATCGTTCACCGCGCAGGGCCGAACACGGCAGGTGCGGGGTGAGAACCTCGTCCCCATCGAATTCGAAATCTTCGTGGAGTTGCCGGACAAGTATCTGCGCAAGGACGAAATCCCGGCGCAGGAAAGCGGGCCGACCGCGTCCGGGTTCGCCGGCGACGATCTGCTGGTGGATCCCCTCCCGCCGGCGCCAATGCCGGACCCGGCGCGCAAGGCTCGTGTGACTCAGCTGAAGCAGGATTTCGCCCGGCTGGCGCTCGGGATGTTCGCTGGGTCGTTCCCCTCGTACCCGCTGACCTTCACCTACGTCGGGCAGGCGGAGGCGCCGCAGGGGAAGGCCGATGTGGTCGACGCCAAGGGACCCGATAACTTCACGCTGCGCTACTTCATCAACAGCGAGACGCATCTGCCGATCATGGTGACCTGGCAGCAGCCGGCGCCCCCCGCCCGCGGGGGCGGGCCGGGCCGAGGTCCCGGAGGTGCGGGGCCAGCCGCGCCACCCGGAAGTACGGCGCCGGGGACGCGAGGGGCTCCCCCGGCGGCGGGCTCGGGCGCGCCCGCGGGAGCGCCCCCGGCGGGAGCGCCGCCGGCGGGGGCGGCACCAGCGGGCCGGCCACCAGCGGGAACGGCACCCACCGGAGCGCCGCCGGCAGGCGCCGCTCCGCAAGGCGCGCCCGGCGCGGCGCCCGGAGCACCGCGGCCCGAGTTCCGGATGTACTTCGCCGAGTATCGCGAGGTGGACGGCCTGCAGCTCCCCTTCCGGATCCGCCGCGCCACCGGCACGGAAACCACCGAGGAAACGACGTTCGACCGCTATCGCATCAACGCAAAGATCGACCCCCGGCGATTCGACGTTCGCAAGTAACTCGTCACTCCGAGGATCCCATGATTGCTGCTCTTCTTGCGGTCCTGATGCTGTCGGCGCCCGCCCCGCAGGCGCGCGAAGCGCGCGTGACCATCACCGTCGTCGACCAGACCGGCGCGGTGATTCCCAACGCCAGGGTGACGATCGCGCCCACGGTGGATCCGAAGGCGGCAGCGGTACCCGGCGCGGCGCCGCCGGCGCCGCTGGCCGAGCCGGCGACGACCAACGAGAAGGGGATCGCGACGATCGGCGGGCTGACGCCGGGACGCGTCACCATCACCGCGGAGTTCCCCGGCTTCGAGCCGCGCGTGCTGAGGGACGTGCAGCTCCGGGCTGGAGACAACAGGCACGCGGCGGTGCTCGCGATTCAGGGGCTGCAGGACTCGGTCACGGTGTCGCGCGACGCGCGCGAAGCGGCGTCGGATCGCCGCACCACGTTCGGCACGGCGCTGACGCGCGAGCAGATCGAAGCGCTCTCCGACGATCCCGACGAGATGGCGCAGCAGCTGCGGGACATCGCCGGCTCCGACGCGGTGCTGCGCGTCGACAGCTTCGAAGGCGGACGGCTGCCGCCGAAGGCGGCGATCAAGGCGATTCACATCACCCGCGACGCGTTCGCGGCGGAGAACCACTTCGCCGGCGGCCTGTTCGTCGACATCATCACGCAGCCCGGCATCGGTCCGCTGCGCACGAGCATGGGTGTGCGGCTGCGCGACGGCTCGATGAGCGGCCGGCCGCCGGCGGCATTCGCCGAGCAGCGCGCCAAGGGGCCGGAACGGTATCAGAACTACAACGGCGGCATCAGCGGCTCGGTGATCAAGCAGAAGGCGTCGTTCTCGCTGAACTTCTCGGGCGGCCGCAATTACGAGACGCCGTATTTCTACTACTTCCGGCCGGACGGCTCGGTGGTGAACCGGCTCGCGCCGCGGCGGCCGCGCGACTCGATGTTCGTGTTCGGGATGTTCGACTATGCGATCACGCGCGATCAGACGCTCCGCGTCCACTTCAGCCGCGATCGCTTCACCAGCAGGAACATCGGGGTGGGCGGCTTCAACCAGCTCGAGCGCGCCTACGCGTCGGACGACAACTACAACAACATCCGCATTCAGGAGGCGGGACCGCTCGGCCGGCGCTTCTTCATCAACACCCGCGCGTCGATCAACTGGGCGGACTCGTCGAGCCGCTCGGTGTTCGAAGGGCAGACGATCAACGTCATCGAGACGTTCACCAGCGGCGGCGGGCAGCGCCGCGGCGGGGTCCGCTCGAAGGCGCTGAACCTGCAGTCCGATCTCGACTACGTGCGCGGCATCCACTCGTGGCGCACCGGCATCGCCCTCGACGGCGGATCGTACCGGTCGAACGACGAGTCGAACTACCTCGGCACCTACACGTTCGAGAGCCTGGAGGCGTTCCTCGCCGGCACGCCGCGCAGCTACACGCAGCGCATCGGCGATCCGAACATCCGCTACTTCAACATGCAGGCGGGCTGGTATCTGCAGGACGACATCCGCGTCCGCAAGAACCTGACGCTCAGCCCGGGAATCCGCTACGAGGCGCAGACGCATCTCCGCGACTACGACAACGTCGGCCCGCGCTTCGGCGCGACCTGGTCGCCGGGGAAGAGCGGCAAGCTGACGCTCCGCGGGAGCGCCGGCGTGTTCTACGACTGGCTCTTCACCAACATCTACGAGCAGACGCTGCGCGTCGACGGCTTCCGCCAGCGCGAGGTGAACATCGTGAACCCGACGTATCCCGATCCGGGATCGATCGCCGGACTTTCGCTGCCCACCAACCGGTATCTGCTGTCCGACGGTCTACAGATGGCGCGCAACTTCCGGATGAGCGCCGGGTTCGATCGGCAGCTGACCAGGATGGTGCGGGTCAACGCGACCTACGCGCACACGAGCGGCGACAACCTGATGCGGGGCCGCAACCTCAATTCGCCGGTGAACGGCGCGCGTCCCGATCCGCTCTTCGCCAACATCGTCGAGGTGCTCGGCGACGCCGAGTCGCGGACGCATTCGGTCAACATCGGCAGCAGCATCAACTTCAACGCCGGCGGGCCGGCGGGCGGGCCGATGATGATCGGTGGTCCGGAGCGAATGGTGATGATCGCGGGCGGCGCGCCGCCGCCGCCACCGCCGCCGGGGGCGCGGCCGACGCCGGCCAACGCGCGGTGGAACTGGCGCCGGATGAGCATCTTCACCAACGTGTTCCTCGGACGCACGCTCAACAACACCGAGGGGGCCTTCAGCCTGCCGGCGACCGGGCTGATCGAAGATGACTGGGGGCCGTCGAACGGCGACGTCCGCAGCCGTTTCAACGTCGGCTGGAGCAGCCAGCAGCTGCGCGGGCTGAACGTGAACCTGAACCTGAACGCGTCCACCGCCCCGCCGTACACGCTGCGGACCGGCGTCGACACCAACGGCGACCTGCTCTTCACCGATCGGCCGGCCGGCGTCGGGCGCAACACCGAGCGCGGCAGCAGCCAGTGGACGCTGAACGGCAACTTCTCCTACGGCTGGACGTTCGGCAAGCCGGTCGAGCGCGCCGGCGGCATCTCGATCCGCTCGGACGCCGGCGGCATCACCGCGTCGCAGGGAGCCGCGTCGACTCAGGGGCGCTATCGCCTCAACCTGAACGCCAACGTCCAGAACCTCACGAACCACCACAATCTGGTCGGCTACACCGGCACGATCAACTCGAAGAACTACGGCAAGCCCACCAGCTTCCAGGGCACGCGCAAGATCGATTTCGGCCTGAGCCTCTCGTTCTAGGCAGCGGCGGCAGAAGCCGGGTCGCGGGCCCGGCTTCCTGCTGACCGCCGACGCCGTTACTGCTGCTTCACCAGCTCGATCTCGAGCGACACCTTCACGTCGTCGCCGACGAGCACGCCGCCGGTCTCGAGCGCCTGGTTCCAGGTGAGGCCGAAGTCGCTGCGCTTGATCTTCGTGGTCGCGGTGAAGCCGGCGCGCTCGCCGCCCCACGGGTCGCGGTTCCGTCCCTCCGACGTCACGTCGAGCGCGACCTCGCGCGTCACCCCGTGCATCGTCAGGTCGCCAATCAGCTTGAAGCGATCGCCGCTGACGTCGGCGATGCGCGTGCTGGTGAAGGTGATCTTCGGGAACGTCGCGGCGTCGAAGAAGTCGGCCGACTTCAGGTGCGCGTCGCGCTGGGCCTCGCGGGTATCGATGCTGTCGACGTCGATCTCGATCTGCGCGCGCCCCTTCGCCGGGTCGGCATCATCCGAGTAGACGGTGCCGTGCACGATGCCGAACCGTCCCTTGACGGTGGCAATCATCAGGTGCCGGATCGCGAACTCGATGTGGCTGTGGGCCGGGTCGATGCTCCAGGCGGTGAGGGTGGGGGTGGTGGTGCTGCTCGCGGGGGTCGTCGTGCTCATCGGTCCTCCTTGATAAGAAATCTTTAGTGACTATACAAAAGTAAGTAGATTGTGTCAAGTGCAGATGGACTGATAGAATGCAAGGCATGGGCCTCAAACCCCAGCTCTGCGCCAGGTTCCACCGGGCGGTCGAGCTCATCGGCGGCCGGTGGACCGGCGCCGTGATCCAGCTGCTGCTGAACGGCCGCATGCGCTTCGCCGAACTGCGCGACTCGATCCCGGACATCAGCGACCGCATGCTGTCGGAGCGGTTGAGGGAGCTCGAGACCGAAGGCATCGTCGAGCGGATCGTCGTGCCCGAAACGCCGGTGCGCGTGGAATACGAGCTGACCGAAAAGGGCCGGGCGCTCGAACAGTCGCTGGCCTCGCTCGGGCGCTGGGCCGAACGGTGGGTCCCGGAGCCCCGGACCGTGCGGCCGCCGGTGGCCGTCAAGAAGCGCGCCGCGGCGCACAAGTGATCGGCGGCTGACCGTGCGCGCCGTCATCTTCGATCTCGACGGGACCCTCGTCGATACCGTCTACGGCCACACGCTCGCCTGGTGGCGCGTGCTGCAGGAGGCCGGACTCCCGGTCCCGTCCTGGAAGGTGCACCGCCTGATCGGCATGAGCGGCGGGTTGATCACGCGCGCGGCCGCGCACGAGATCGGCCGCGGGCTGGCGCCGGATGAAGTCGAGCGGCTGCAGAAGCGGCACGGCGAGGTCTATAAATCGTTGATGCCGGATCGGCACCCCTTGCCCGGTGCGCTCGAGCTGCTGCAGCATCTGCGCGAGGCCGGGATCAAGCACGGCATCGCCACATCGGGCAAGCGCCAGGACGCGCAGCCCTCGCTCGACGCGCTGAATCCGCCGTCCGACATGGTCATTGTCGACCGCACCGAAGTCGATCGGGCGAAGCCGGAGCCGGATCTCTTCCTCGCCTGCCAGCAGAAGCTCGGCGTCGCACCGTCGGAGTGCTACGTCGTCGGCGACGCGGTGTGGGACGTGCTCGCGGCGCGGCGCGCCGGGATGCTCGCGGTCGCGCTCCTCAGCGGAGGCTACGGCGAACAGGAGCTGGCCCAGGCCGGGGCGTATCGCGTCTACGCGGATCCGGCCGATCTCCTCTCGAACATCTACCAGCTCGGCTTGCGTCCCTCATAGCGGGATCACCCGCGGGCGCGCTTACGCGCCGCCGCAGTTGCGCGACGCGGCCGCGGCGGCGCCCTGAGCCGCGCGGCACGGGCGAGCGCGCGGAACGCGGACAGCATGTCCGCGTAGGAGAAGTGCGCGTTGCGCCCGCTCGGATTGGGCAGCACGAAGATCCGCGCCCCGTGGATGGTGGCCGGCTGAAATCCCGGCTTGATCTCCGCCCCCCGCGGCTCGCCGGTAATGACCTTCCACAACGCTCGATACATCGTCACGCCGACGAAGGCGACGATCCCGGGCCGGTAGCGTTCGATCTTCTGTTCGAGGATCTTCCAGCCTTCCAGGTATTCCTCGGGGCGCAGCGTGTCGATTCCCGGCGTCGGACGCGCGACCAGGTTGGTCATGCCGATGCCCCACGTCGGCAGCCGCACGTCGTCTTCGTGGGTGACGGGCTCGGGCACGATCCCCGAGTCGTACAGAAGCCGCCAGAACCGGTTGGTGGGACCGGCGAAATGATGCCCCGTCGTCGCCGACATCACGCCGGGGTTGATGCCGATCAGCAGGAGCCTGACGCCGGGCTCGATGCAGTCGGTGAGTCTGAGATCCGCCCACGCGGGCTTAGAATCGTTGGCCATGAACTGGTTGTTCAAAGAGGAGCCGTCGAACTACAGCTACGAGGATCTCGCGAGGGACGGACGCACGTCGTGGACCGGCGTCCGCAATCCGGTCGCGCAGCGGCACCTTCGCAGTGTGAAGAAAGGCGACAAGATTTTCTTCTATCACACCGGCGACGAGAAGGCGGTGGTCGGCATCTGCCGCGCCGCCGCCGACGCCTACCCGGATCCCGCGGACAAGACGGGCAAGCTGTACGCCGTGGACGTCGAGCCGGTGAAGAAGCTGAAGACGCCGGTGACGCTCGCCGAGGTGAAGGCTGACCGGCGCTTCGCCGATTTCCCGCTGACGCGCATTCCGCGCCTCTCCGTCATGCCGGTTCCGGCGGACGAATGGGAGTGGATTGTGGAGAAGAGTCAGCGCTGATCCCGCCCGGCTCCGGCTTGAGCAGCAGGAATCCGAGCGGCGGCAGCGTCAGGCGCAGCGACTGGGCGAATCCATGCGACGGGATGTCCTCCGTCTGCACGGCGCCGTTGTTGCCGACGTTGCCGCCGCCGTAGATCGCGGCGTCGCTGTTCAGCAGCTCGGCGTAGAGCCCGGCGGCGGGCGCGCCGATCACGTAGCCGTGCCGCGGCACCGGCGTGAAATTCACGATCGCGATCAGGAAGTCGTCGGGGTTCCGGGCACGGCGCATCAGCGCCACGACCGAGTTGTCGCTGTCGTTGCAGTCGATCCACTGAAAGCCGGCGGGATCGGTGTCGCACTGGTGCAGCGCCGGTTCGGCGACGTACGTCCGGTTCAGGTCGCGCACGAACTGCTGCAGGCCGCGGTGCAGCGGCAGGTCGAGCAGGTGCCAGTCGAGGCTGACGTCGTGGTTCCACTCGCGATGCTGGCCGAACTCCGCGCCCATGAACATCAGCTGCTTGCCCGGGTGCGCGTACATGTAGCCGTACAAGGTGCGCAAGGTCGCCGCGCGCTGCCACTCGTCGCCCGTCGGCTTCGCCCACATCGAGCCTTTCAGGTGCACGACCTCGTCGTGCGAGAACGGCAGGATGTAGTTCTCGCTGAACGCATACAGCAGCGAGAACGTCAGCAGGCGGTGATGGAATCGGCGGTACACCGGGTCCTGCTTCACGTATTCGAGGGTGTCGTTCATCCAGCCCATGTTCCACTTGTAGGTGAAACCCAGGCCGCCGAGGTGCGTCGGGCGGGTCACGCCGGGAAAGGCGGTCGATTCTTCGGCGACGGTGATCGACCCCGGATGCTCGCCGTGGGTCAGCGTGTTCAGCTCCCGCAGGAAGTCGATCGCCTCGAGGTTCTCCTTGCCGCCGTACCGGTTCGGGAGCCACTGACCGGGCCCCTTCGAAAAATCCAGGTAGAGCATCGAGGCGACCGCGTCGACCCGCAGGCCGTCGAGGTGGTACTCCTCGAGCCAGAACAGCGCGTTGGCGAGCAGGAAATTGCGCACCTCGTTGCGCCCGTAGTTGAAGATCAGCGTGCCCCAGTCGAGATGCTCCCCTTGCCGCGGATCGGCGTGCTCGTAGAGGTGCGTGCCGTCGAACCGCGCCAGGCCGTGGGCGTCCTTCGGGAAATGCCCCGGCACCCAGTCCAGGATCACGCCGATCCCGTTGCGGTGGCAGGCGTCGACGAAGCCCTTGAACTCGGCGGGCGTGCCGTAGCGCGCGCTCGGCGCGAAGAAGCCGGTGACCTGATAGCCCCACGACCCGAAGAAGGGATGCTCCATCACCGGGAGCAGTTCGATATGGGTGTAGCCCATCTCCTTGACGTACGGGATGAGCCGCTCGGCGGCCTCGCTATAGGTCAGCGGCCGGTTCCCCTCTTCCGGAACGCGCGCCCACGATCCGAGGTGAACTTCGTAGATCGCCATCGGGCGATCGAACCAGGCGTTGCACCCCGCTCGATCGATCAGCCACTGCGCGTCGCTCCAGGTGTGGCCGCGATCGGCGACCACGGATGCCGAGAGCGGCGGCTTCTCGAACAGGAGCCCGTAGGGATCGGCCTTCAGCAGCAGCTCGCCGTGCTGGCTCGAACGGATCTCGTACTTGTAGCGATCGCCCGCGGCGACGCCGGGAACGAAGATCTCCCAGACGCCCGACGCCCCCAGGCGGCGCATCGGATGCACCCGGCCGTCCCAGGCGTTGAAGTCGCCGACGACGCTGACGCGGTCGGCGTTGGGGGCCCACACGCCGAAATGAACACCCTCGGCGTCGCCAATCCGCATCAGGTTCGCGCCGAGCTTGTCGTAGATCCGGGTATGCCGCCCCTGGCCGAACAGGTAGAGGTCGTATTCCGTGATGACGCGCCCGTACCGATACGGATCGTCGATCGTCACGGTGTCGTCGCCCGGATACGTGATGCGGAGGCGGTAGTCGATGACGTCCCGCTGACCCGGAAGGCGCGCCTCGAACACCCCCCCTTCGTGCACGCGTTCCATCGTCGTCGCGCCGCCGGCGTGGACGACGTCGATCCGTCCGGCGGACGGCTGGAACGCTCGGATCACGAGCGCGCCGGCGTCGACGTGGGGACCGAGGATCGAGAAGGGGTCGGAATGGCGCGCGCCGGCGAGCGCGTCGAAAGCGTCAGTGGCGGGCAGCACGGTCAGATTATGTACTTGCGGTCACGCGTTGGCGAGGACGGCGTCAACATAAGCCGTCACCAGGCCAGGCAAATCGTCCAGCGGTCCGTTCAGCGTCAGCACCTTGCGGAACCGCGGTCCCCTGATCGCAAGATCCCAGCCGTCGCCGCTCTGTGACCGGAACAGGCTCAGCTGCCACTTCTCGAACCCGGGCCGCCACCGCCGCACGGTCGCCTCGACGGCGCTGTGCAGCCGGGCGCGCGCCCCGGCATCCAGCACCTGCGGGCACAACACGCTCACCGGCATCCCGCCTAAGTTAGTCCGGTCGCGCATCGACGGCAAGCTTAGCTGTTCCCGACGCTCAGCACTCGCCCCGCCTCAGTCTGGGGAGCGGCGTTCTCCTCCCGCGGGCGCGAGCGTGGAGCGGTCGCAGGCGGCGGCGAGTTCGTCCGGGGTCGAGGCGGTGCACCCGAGATCACGCAGCAGCCCGTCCTTCACGTCGTAGATCCAGCCGTGCAGCGTGAGCGGCTGCCCGCGCTGCCAGGCATCCCGCACGATGGTCGTCTGGGCGACGTGCCGCACCTGATCGACCACGTTCAGCTCGCACAGGCGGTCGATGCGCGGCTCGTCGCCGTCGAGCAGCGCCAGCTGCGGCTGGTGCCGATCCCGTACGTCCTGCACGTGGCGCAGCCAGTTGTCGATCAGGCCCAGCGGCATCCTCAGGTAGGCGGCGCGCACGCCGCCGCAGCCATAGTGGCCGCAGACGATCACGTGCCGCACCGCCAGCACGTCGACGGCGTACTGCAGCACGGACAGGCAGTTCAGGTCGGTGTGCACCACCACGTTGGCGACGTTGCGATGGACGAACAGCTCGCCCGGCATCAGCCCCACGATCTCGTTCGCCGGCACGCGGCTGTCGGCGCAGCCAATCCAGAGATACCTGGGCGTCTGTTGCGCCGCGAGCGCGGCGAAGAAGTCGGGCTGCCGCTCGACGATGGCGCGCGCCCACGCGCGGTTGTTGCGGAAAAGCTCGGGCAGGCTGGTCACGCCATGGATATTACCCTGCGGGCTTGCGCGCGGTCAGACTCACCACGCCGCCGCGCGCGGGGCGGCGCGCAGCAGGGTCTCGATCAGCGAGGAGTTCAGCGGCGCCGCGGGACCCCAGCACGGTCCCCCTTCGAGCGCCGACAGCCGCCCGGCCGGCGGCTTCGACGCGTAGCCAAGTCCCTGCAGCTGCGCGCGCAGTTGCTGCGACAGCCGCAAGAGCATCGTCGTATCCGCCGCCGCGCCGGTGAGCACCGGCATCTGGTCCCGCTGCAACGTCACGCGAATACCGGAATCGTCGGCCACCGCCGAGAAGGCGATCGCGGTGCCCGGCGCATACATTTCCCACTGCATCATCGGGTTGAGGGCCTGCATGCCGCGGAAGAATGCGTCGAGCGTGCCAGGACCGGATCGTCGAAAACCAGCGGAATGGCGCGGGTTTCTGCTGCGCGCCTGTGCGCGGCGTGGGCGGAGTGGGCGCGCCTGGCACACGGTCCCGGACGCGCGTCGAATCACGCTGGCAGCCGTTACTGCCGGAGCGCCGACGCGGGATCGATCCGCACCGCCCTCCAGGCCGGGCCGGCAATCGCCAGGGCTGCCGTGATCCCCAGCACGATCGTCACCACCGCGAACGTGGCGGGGTCCAGCGGGCGCACGCCGAACAGCACCGACTCGATCAGCCGCCCGAGCATTGCCGCCAGCACGAGGCCGATCGCGACGCCGGCGGCGATCACGCGCGCCGCACCGAGCGTGACGAGCCGCAGGATGTCGCTGCCGGTCGCGCCGAGCGCACGGCGCACCCCGAAATCGCGCACGTGCTGCTGGACCGAGTAGGCCAGGATGCCGAACACGCCCACCATCGCGAGCACCAGCGCCAGCGCCGCGAACGCGGCCACCAGGACGGCGCGGAACCGGTGACGCGAGGTCACCGCCCGGGCGATGTCGTCCAGCGTCCTGACCTCACGCACGCTGACCAGCTGTTCGCGATCGACACGCGAGATAGCCGCCCGTACCGCTCCCGTCAGCGCTTCCGCCGGACCGGCCTTCGGCCGCACCACCATGTAGACGTCGTCCGCGAGATCCTGCGCCATCGGCACGTAGACCTGGACGAAGTCGTTGCGCTCGTCGGGACGTCCCTTCACCTGGCGCGCCACGCCCACGATCTCGCGAATCGATGGCGCCGCCTGCGGCGCGGATGCCGGCCGCAGGGCGATGCGCAGACCGACCGCCGAACGCCCCCCGAGCGAACGCGCGAACGCCTCGTTGACGATGCAGACGGGAACGCTCTTCGGGCCGTCCTGCCGCTCGAAACCGCGGCCGGCAAGGATCGGCAGATCGAGCGCGGCGAAGTACGACGGGCTGACCACCTGGTATTCGGTGGTGGGACGCTCGCGCTCGGCCAGCGGCGCATCGCCGGCAATCTCGTAGGTCAGCCCGCCGTCGTCGAAGAAGTCGAGCGGCAGCGCACTCGCCCAGGCGACTGCGGCAACGTTCGGAACGGCGCTCACCTCGGCGTCCACCTGATCGTAGAACTGCTGCAGCAGCTCGGGCGTGGGGTACTTCGATCCGAGCGGATCGATCAGCATCGACAGGACGCTGCCGGCACGGTAACCGCGATCGTAGGCATCGACGGCGAGCAGCGTGCGCAGCAGCAGTCCGCCGCCGAACAGCAGCAGCACCGCGGTCGCGACTTCCGCCGTCACGAGCAGCGCGCGGAGCCGGCCGCCTCCAGAGGTCACGCTGCGGCTGTTCGATGCCATGATCCCGGCGGACGAGAACTGCGTCGCTTTGACCGCGGGCATCACTCCGAACAGCAGCCCGACGACGAGCGCCGCGCCGGCGCAGAACGCCACGACCCGCATGTCGAACGCGAGCTGGACGGTCGGCGGCAACAGTCCGGCGGGCACGATCGACGGCGCCGCGCTCAGGATCGCCGCGCCCAGCGCTGCGCCGAGCGCGCCGCCGATGAGCGAGAGGAGAACGCTCTCGGTGAGCAACTGCCGGACGATGCGGCGCCGCCCGGCGCCGAGCGCCGAGCGTACCGCCAGCTCGCGCACGCGCACCGTGGCGCGCGCCAGCAGCAGGCTGGCTACGTTGGCACAGCAGATGAGCAGCACGAACGCGACGACGCCGAGGAACAGCATCGAGGTGACCCGCAGATCGCTGCCGATCATCGTCCGGTGCAGCGTCTCGACCGCCACGCCGCGCCCCTTGTTGGTCTGCGGGAACTCCGTCGCGAGCCCCGCAGCCACCGCCTGCAGGTCCGACGCCGCCGTTTCGACCGAGACGCCGGGCTTCATCCGGCCGACGACCTGCAGGGCGTACGCGGCGCGCAGGCGCGGCGGCAGCCCTTTGATCGGCCGCATCGCCCACATGCTGGTATCGCCGAGAATCTGAATCTCTTTCGGGATCACGCCGACCACGGTCCACATCGACCCGTCCAGCCGGAGCTGCCGGCCGGCGATGCCCGGGTCCGCGTTGAAGCGCGTCCGCCACGACGATTCGCTCAGCACGACCACGCTGAGCCGCTTCGCGTCGTCTTCCTCGCTGAAGGTCCGGCCGACCACCGGGGTGACGCCGAGGACGTCGAAGATGCCGGCCGTGACCCACTGACGCGAGACGGTCTCGGCGGTGCCGTCCGCCCCAGCCATCACCATGCCCCCGACCGCCGGCGTGAAGCCGGCGATCTTCTCGAACGTCCGGCTGCGCGCGAGCCAGTCCTGCATGTTGAGCGGCGACACGTAGCTGCGCGGATTCTTCGGCGTCGTCTCCCACAACGTGACGAGCCGATCCGGCTGCGCGTAGGGCAGCGGACGCAGCAGCGTGGCGTCGACCAGCGCGAAGATTGCGCTGTTGGCGCCGATGCCGAGCGCCAGCGTCAGCGCCGCCACCCCAGTGAACCCGGGCGAGTGGCGCAGCTGGCGCAGGGCGAACGTCAGATCGTGCCAGAGCTCTTCGAGGCGCAGCGTCACGTTCATCTCTCGATCTCTCTTCCTGGCCAGACCGGCCAGCGTGCGTTTCAGGGCGGCGACGTCGCCGAGGCGCCTCAGGGCGAGCTCGCGCGCGGCCGCGGGATCCATCCCGCGCTGGATCAGATCGCGGGTCTTGATCTCGACGTGCAGGTCCAGCTCTTCGTCGATTTCCTGTTCGACGGGAACGCGCCACAACCACGAGCGCAGCGATCGCTTCACGTCAGCCTCGCGGGAGCAGCATCCGCGACACGCCTTCCGAGAACCGCCGCCACATCGCCGTCTCCTCGGCGAGCTGCCGGCGGCCGGCGCCGGTGAGCCGGTACAACTTCGCGCGCCGTCCGAGCTCCGAGACGCCCCATTCGGCCTCGACCCAGCCGCGCCGATCCAGCCGGTACAACGCCGGGTAAAGGGAGCCTTCTTCGACCAGGACGGCATCGCCGGTGGTCTCTTCGATGTGGCGCGCGATCGCGTAGCCGTGGCTCGGGCCGCGGGTGAGCGTCTTCAGAATCAGCGCGTCGAGCGCCCCGTGCAGCAGCGAGTTCGGCGTCTTCATTACCCAGACTTTCTTGGTAACAAGACCTTGGACGGATGGAGCCCGGGCGAAGTTTGCCGGCGAACGCCGGTTTTGCGGATTTTTACGTCAGGTGGCGGCGACCAGGCCGCGGACCGTCGCGATCAGCTGGGCGGCATCGATCGGCTTGGCGCAATAGGCGGTGAAGCCGGCCGCCAGGGCCCGGTCGCGATCGTCCGGCCGGGCGAAGGCGGTGACGGCGATGGCGGGCATGGTATGCCCCTGCTTCCGCACCCGCTGCAGCAGTTCGTAGCCGTCCACGCCCGGCATCGCGATGTCGGCGATCACCAGGTCGATCGCCTGCGACGGCAGCTGGTTGAGCGCCGCCGCGGCGCTGTCGCACTGGATCACCCGTGCGCCGCGCGATTCGAGCAGGGCGCCGAGCATTTCACGCGAGTCCAGCTGATCGTCGACCACCAGCACCTTGAGATCGCCGAGGCTGACGTTGGCGACCGAGCGCTTGGCCACCGGCCGCGCGCCGGCAAGCGCCTCGTCGGCGAGCCCCACGGGGAGGCGGATGGTGATGGTGGTGCCGCGGCCGGGCCCCTCGCT
This sequence comes from Vicinamibacterales bacterium, assembly GCA_035699745.1. Classification (NCBI taxonomy): domain Bacteria; kingdom Pseudomonadati; phylum Acidobacteriota; class Vicinamibacteria; order Vicinamibacterales; species Vicinamibacterales bacterium. The sequence continues at coordinate 127,894 of DASSPH010000067.1, read as the reverse complement.
GTCGGCGCGGATATCGCCGCCATGCTCCTCGACCAGATGGCGCGCGATCGCCAGTCCGAGTCCGAGCCCGCCGTGCCGTCGTGTCGATCGGCTGTCGGCCTGCCGGAAGCGATCGAAGACGTACGGCAGGAACTCGGGCGCGATGCCGGCGCCCTGATCGCGGATCGAGATCTCGAGCGATCCGTCGCGCTGCCCGCAGGTCAGCTCGATCGTGCCCCCCCTGGCGGAGAACTTGATCGCATTCGAGAGCACGTTGCCGAGGATCTGATGCAGCCGCTTGGGATCGCCTTCGATCGGCGGCAGCTCCGGCTCGACGCGCTGCACGAACGCGATCTGCTTCGCCTCCGCGTCGGGCGAGGCGCCGGCGACCACGGTGTCGAGCAGCCCCGGCACGGCGACCGGGATCCGCTCGATCTGCAGCTTGCCGGTGATGATGCGCGACACGTCGAGGATGTCCTCGATCAGCTGCTGCTGCAGCCGGGCGTTGCGCGCGATGACGTCGATCGCCTGCCGCGTCCGCTCGGGCGACAGCTGCCCGGCGGCGATCATCTGCACCCATCCGAGGATGGCATTGAGCGGCGTGCGCAGCTCGTGCGAGAGCGTGGCGAGGAATTCGTCCTTATGGCGGCTGGCGTCTTCCGCCGCGGCCAGTCGCGCGAGCTCCGCTTCCTTGCGGCGCGTCACCATCATGCAGACGCCGCTCATGCTCGCCGGCCGATCGCCCTGGTACTCGACGCGTCCTTTGCCCTCGCACCACCGCACCGTGCCGTCCGGCGCGACCAGCCGGTACTCGACTTCGTGCGGCGCGCCGTCGTTCAGCGCGTGCTGAATCGAGGCGAGCACGCGGCCGCGGTCGTCCGGGTGGATCTCCTTCTCGTAGCTCGCGAAGGTGCCGTCGAAGGTCCCCGGCGGCAGGCCGTGGATCCGCTCGAGATTGTCGGACCAGACGACCGCGTTGGTCGACAGATCCCAGTCCCACGTACCCATCTCCGCCGCGTCCAGGGCGAAGCGCAAACGCGCCTCGCTGCGTTTCGCCTGCGCCTCCGTGCGCGTCCGCTCCACGGCAAACGCCACCTGGGCGGCGATCAAGCCGGCCAGCTGCATCTCGTCCACGCCCGGCGCGCCGGGCCGATCGAGATACAGCATGAACTTGCCGATCACACCGTCGAGGCTGACGAGTGGAATGAACACCAGACCGGCGATCTGCTCCGCCGCGAAGACCGGCAGGTAGGACCGCAGCGATGCGTCCTTGGTCACGTCGGGGACGACGATCGGCTCCGCATCGCGGGTGTCCGGCCGCCAGGGCGTGTGCCCCTCGACCGCACGGCGATAGCGCTCCGAGATTCCGCGGTACGCCTTGAAGCGCATCACGCCGTCGGCGTCGAACAGCAGAATGGACGCGCGCCGGATGCCGAGTCCCGCGGCGAGCGCATCGAGCGTCGCGTCGTAGATCTCGTCGACCGTGCGGCTCCTGCCGATCGCCCGCGTCAGCGACAGGCACACGGCCGTGTGGGAAGCGGCGGGCGTCGCCATCGGTGGATTCTACGCCAGTCAGCGCACCTGCCGGCGCGCCAGCGTTGCCACGGAGGCGACCAGTTCAGCCGGATCGACCGGTTTGGCCAGATGCATCTCGAACCCGCTCCGCAGCGCGCGGGTGCGATCCTCGGATCGCGCGAACGCGGTGAGCGCTGCCGCGGGCAGCCGGCGGACGTCGGGATCCGGCGATTTCCGCACCCGCTCGATGAGCGCAAACCCGTCCATTTCCGGCATGCCCAGGTCCACCACCAGCACGTCGGGCCTGACCTCTGCGATCCGTTCGAGCGCCCTGGCCGCCGACGCCATGGTCGTGACGGTCGCACCGGCGGTCTCGAGCACGACCCGGAGCAGCGTCAGCGCGTCCTCCTCGTCATCGATCGCGAGCACGTGAACGCCGGACAGATCGCCCAGGGCGGTCAGCGGCTCGAGCCGCTCGGTGCGCGGATGCTCGCGGCGGATCTCACGCGCCTCGGGATGGACGCTCATCAGCGGCAGGCGGGCGCGGAACGTCGCGCCGCGCCCCTCTCCCTCGCTGAACGCTTCGACCGTCCCGCCGTGCATCTCGACGATGTGGCGGACGATGGCGAGGCCCAGGCCCAGACCGCCGGTCTTTCGCGTCGTCCCCACCTCGGCCTGGCGGAAGCGCTCGAACACGAACGGCAGGAAGTCCGGGCTGACGCCGATTCCGGTGTCGCTCACGACGATCTCGACGTGCGAGTTGACCCGCTCGAGCCGCACCTGCACGCGTCCGCCCTTCGGCGTGAACTTGACGGCGTTGGAGACCAGGTTCCAGACGACCTGCTGCAGCCGGCCCGGATCGCCGGAGACCGGCCCGACCCGCGGATCGACGAGCGTGTGCATGCGCACCCCCTTCGCGTCGGCGGCCGGCTGCATCGTGGCGACGGCGTTGTCGATGATGACCGGCAGTTCGACGGGCTGGACGTCGAGGCGGATCTTGCCCGAGACGATGCGCGACACGTCGAGGACGTCTTCGACGATCTGCGTCAGCCACGTGGCGTTCCGCTCGAGCGTTTCCAACCCTCGCTCCGCTTTGTCGCCCGCCAGGATGCCTCCCCTGAGCAACCGCGAATAGCCGACGATCGCATTCAGCGGCGTGCGCAGCTCGTGAGAGAGCACGGCGAGGAACTCGTCCTTGGTGCGGCTCGCCGCCTGTGCGTCGGCATAGAGCTGCGCGTTCTGCAGCGCCACCGACGCCCAGCTCGCAATGCCGGCCGCCAGCCGCTCGTGCTGCTCGGTGAACATGCCGGCGCTCGAGTGGGCGAAGAACAGGCCGCCGAGCACGCTGCCGCCGCGGCCTCTCACCGGCACGGCGAGGTAGCTTTTCACCGGCAGATGTCCGGGCGGCATGCCGTGATACGGCGGGTTGTGGCCATAGCGCGGATCCGCGGTCACGTCGTCGAGCCGCACCGGGCCGTGGCCGTGGAACGTGGGCGCGAAGATCGCCGTCGCGCGCGGATGGGGGAACTTCGCGAACGCGTCGCGCGGGGCGCCCGACAGCGTGTACAACATGTAGGCGTCGCCCGATTTCGGGTCGGTGACGTTATAGAAGAACGCGCCGTATTCGGCGCCGGTCAGGTCGGTGGCGACGTCCGTCACTTTCTGAACGATCGTCTCGCGGTCGAGCGAGGAGGCGACGGCCGCGCCGATCTCGCCGAGCTTCGCCGTGTTGCGCGCGTGAATGCGCTCGAGCTCGGCGAGGCGGGCCCGCTCCGTCACGTCGCGGGCGATCTTCGACGCGCCGAACACCCTGCCGTGCTCGTCGCGCAGCGGTGAGACGGACAGTGAAATCGTGAGCCGCGATCCGTCTTTACGCTGGCGGACGGTTTCGTAGTGATCTACGCTCCCGCCCAGGCGGATTCTCGCCAGCACCTCATCCTCTTCGGTCTGCAGTTCGGCGGGAACCAGCATGCGGACGGACTGTCCGATCGCTTCCTCGGCGGTGTACCCGAACATCCGTTCGGCGGCCGGATTCCACGAGGTGATGATGCCGGCGAGATCCTTGGTGATGATCGCGTCGTCCGAGGATTCGATCACCGCCGCGAGGCGCTCGTCGGCGATGGCGGCGCGCGCACGGTCGCGCAAGTCGCGCGCGATCTTCGACGCGCCGATGACCCGTCCCTCCTCGTTGTAAATGGGAGAGACGGTCAGCGAGATCGGAATCAGCGTTCCGTCCTTGCGCTGACGCACCGTCTCGAAGTGGCTGACCGAGCGCCCGGCGGCGATCCGGCTCAGCACCATGTCCTCTTCATCCTGGCGGTCGGCGGGGATGATCATCCGGATCGACCGCCCGACGGCCTCCTCCGCCGAGTAGCCGAACATCGCCTCGGCAGCCCGGTTCCAGGAGATGATCGTCCCCGTCAGGTCCTTGCTGACGATGGCGTCGTCCGAAGACTCGACGACCCGCGCGAGATGTCTGAAATAGACATCGTCAGGGTGCTCGTGCATACGTTGACTACAGCCGTGGTGCTGAACGGCGCTGGACTCTGCCGGAAAAGCCCGGATCAGCCCCGTATTTGCAGCAGTCGTACCAGGCCCGCGGCGGTCAGTCAGACGGGAGGCCCTGTCAGTCGAGGCGGCGCCGGCGCGAGCGTGCGTGGCGGGAGTGGTAGAATAGGAAGTTCCGGAGAGGTACCGAAGTGGTCGTAACGGGGGCGCCTCGAAAGCGTCTTGCCGGGTAACCGGCACGGGGGTTCGAATCCCTCCCTCTCCGCCATCCTCCTTCGCTCGCGCCCGGAATCCTTCCTTATTCACCCCTGCGTGCGCTGCGCCTGCCGGCGTTCCTCGAAGAAGCGCTGCATCACTTCCCGGCATTCGGTCTCGAGCACGCCGCCCTGGACCTCCAGCCGGTGGTTCAGCGCGGGATGCTCGTGGGCGCGCATCGCGGACTCGATCGCGCCGGCTTTCGGCTCCGGGGCGCCGTACACCAGCCGCGCGACCCGCGCGTGGATCATCGCGCCGACGCACATCTGGCAGGGCTCGATGGTGACGTAGAGCGTGGCGCCGGTCAGGCGGTAGTTGCGCAGCTCTGACGCGGCTCGGCGGATCGCCACGATCTCGGCATGCGCCGTCGGGTCGTTCGCACCGATCGGCTCATTGCCCCCCTCGGCGAGGAGCTCGCCGTCGAGGACGATGACGGCGCCGACCGGGACCTCGCCGCGATCGCCCGCCTGCAGCGCGCGATTCAACGCATACCGCATCCACTGTGGATCGGTCATCACCGCCCCTCCGTCCGCCGATCGTAGTGGATTTCAGCGGATCGAGACCCTGATGCCGCCGTTGATCACCCGGCCGTCGAGCGGAGCCCAGGCATCCACCGTCCAGCGGCCGTCGGGCAGCCGCGCCGGCAGCGTCAGCGGATCGTCCTTCGTCTGGCGGATGTCGAACAGGTTCTCGAGATTGAGGAATACACGGAACCGTCCGACCCGCCGCTCGCCGAAGAACCCGGCCAGCCAGTACGGTCTGCCGCGGCCGCGATAAGGATTGTCCTCGAGCGGCTGCCGGCCCGTGTAGTAGACCTCGACGCCGACCCGGCCGCCCTCCCCTTCCCGGATCGCGTTGAACGACGCGGCGTGTTCCGCCGTCAGCGGGACGTCGCGGCGGATCGCGGTGTCGGGATCGGGTTCGGTCGCGCGCGTCCACGCGTGCGTCGCGCCGGCGGTGAACCCCTCGATCCGGTAGCGCGCGATGATCTCGCTGCCCCAGGTGCGCGTCGCCGCGCCGGCGTTCACCAGTCGCACTTCCGTGCCGGAGATCTCGCGGCTCTGCACCGCGTGCGCGACGCGCGACGCGAACAGCGTCCCGGTCAGCTCGAACGGGCCGAGCCGCCGCGTCACGTCGACCGATCCGCCGACGGCGCGTTCCGCGTCGAGATCGCGCAGCGGCTGCACGCGGGACAGCCCGGTCTCGTCGGTCTCCTCGGTGAACGGTGTCGGCGTGAACGCGCCGGTGCCGACCGACGAGCGGATGGTCCAGCTGCGGTTCGGCCGCATCAGCACCGACACGCGCGGCGTCGCGAGGGCGCCGTACTCGGAGTGAAAATCGGCGCGCGCGCTCGCGGCGATCGAGACCAGCGGACTGACGGCGATCTCGTCCTGCGCGAAGAGCGACGGCGTCGAGAACCGGTAATCGAACTGCGGCAGCTCGCGGAGATCGAACCGATCCTGCTGGAACGCGGCGCCGGCGACCCACGTGTGGCGGCCTCGCGATCCCGTCAACGACGCCTCGCCGAAGTAGGTCATGCGCGCGCCGCGCTCGCGGACCCCGCCGAAGTCGCGGTCGCGCGTCTGGCGCATGAACGAGCCGCGCAGCGCGAACACCCGTCCGCTCGCCGTCAGCCACCGCGCCATCGCCCCCGAATCGGCGTGCCGGGTGTTCAACGCCTCGCGGAACGGCCGCCCGTCGGGCGCGGTCCGCCCCGACAGCGTTCCGCCGCGCCGGTCCTCCGCCATGACGCCGGCGGTCACGAACAGCGTCCGTCCTTCGCGGTTGTCGTAGAACACGCGCGGACGCAGCAGGCCGCGATCGTACGACGGCAGATCCGTCCACCCGTCGTCGTCGAGATCCTTCCGCTGCTGCGTGTGATACCCGCCCAGCAGCGTGTACGACCAGCGCCCCGCCCCCGGCTGCGCCAGCCAGGCGGTGACGTCCGTCCCGGCTTGCGTGGTCTGATTGAAGAGCAGCTCACGCTCCACCTCCTGCGGCCGGCGCGAGACGAGATTGATCACGCCGCCGAGCGCGGACGCGCCGTAGAGCGCGGATGCCACCCCCTTGATCACTTCCACCTGGCCCAGGTCCAGCGGCGGAACCTGCAGCATGCTGAACGAGTCTCCCTGCGCCCCGTACAGCGGCAGCCCGTCGGCGAGCATCTGCGCGTAGCGGCCGCGCAGCCCCTGGATGCGGACGTTCGCCGCGCCGAGCGACGGCGCCGTGGTCTGCACCCGCAATCCGCTCGTCTCGCCGAGCAGCATCGCCACGCTGCCCGGCGTCATCAGCGCCTTTTCCTCGATTTCCTCGCGATCGATGACTTCCACGCGCAGCGCCTGATCGCGCAGGCGGGTGGCGGAGCGCGTGGCGCTGACCTCGATCTCGTCTTCGATCTCGGGAAGCGGTTCGAGATCGGCCGTCACGCGCGTGACGGCGCCGGCCGCGACGTCGATCTTCGATTCCCACGGCAGGTGCGCGGCGGACTTCACGACGGCGACGTATGCGCCGGGTGGAATCTCGAACGCGGCTTCGCCGGTCGCATTCGTCGTCGCGCGCTTCTCCCCGATGGCGACCTCGACGCCGGAGACCGGCTTGCCCTCGGCACGGACGAGGACGACGACCTGCGTGGACTGGAGACCGAACAGGATGACGGCGATGAGACTGAGCATCCGTCCGATCTACGAGTTGTCTCCGTCGATCAGACCGCCGAGCCCGCCGAGAATCGATCCTTCCTCGCGCCCGCCGCGCGCCAGTCCGGGAGCCGCGGCGATGATCCGGTTGGCGAGACGGCTCAGCGGCAGCGACTGCAGCCAGACGCGGCCGGGACCGCGCAGCGTGGCGAAGAACAGCCCTTCACCGCCGAACAGCGCCGACTTGATCTTGCCCACGTACTGGATGTCGTAGCTGACCGACGGCTGGAACGCGACGATGCAGCCGGTGTCGACGCGAATGAGCTCGTTGGCCGCGAGCGTCCGCTCCTGCAGCGTGCCGCCGGCGTGCACGAACGCCCACCCGTCCCCCTGCAGCCGCTGCATGATGAAGCCTTCGCCGCCGAACAGCCCGACGCCGAGCTTCCGCTGAAACGCGATGCCGACGCTCACGCCTTTGGCGGCCGCGAGGAACGAGTCCTTCTGCGCGATCAGCTCACCGCCGAGATCCTTGAGATGCATCGCCACGATCTTCCCGGGGTAGGGGGCGCCGAACGCCACCTTCCGCTTCTGCGTGCTGCGGTTCAGGAACACCGTCATGAACAGCGACTCGCCCGTGAGCAGCCGCTTGCCGGCCCCCATCAGCGCGCCGAGGAACCCGCTCTGCTGCTGCGAGCCGTCGCCGAAGATCGTCTCCATCTCGACGCCGTCGTCCATGTACATCATGCCGCCGGCTTCCGCGACGGTCGCTTCGTTCGGATCGAGCTCGACTTCGACGAACTGCATGTCGTCGCCGAAGATCTTGTAGTCGATTTCGTGCATTGCGGGCATCTGAACTCCTCCGGAGCGTCAATCAGGATGAGTACTCAGTGTACGTGATTCACCACGACAGGATCTGGCCGTCCTTGATCAAGCGATCGCGCAGCGCCGCGTAGGGCAGGTCCTGGACGCGGACGCGAGCGTCGATCGCCAGCGCCGCCGCCGTCGCGGCCGACTGGCCGAGGATCATGAACACCGGTTCCATGCGGATCGATCCGAACGCGATGTGCGAACTGGACACGCAGACGGGCACGAGGAGGTTTCCGGCCTGGCCGCGCTTCGGGACGAGCGCGCCGTACGCGATCTGGTACGGCGCCTTCAGCGCGACGCCGATGTCTCCCTCGTTCTGCACGCTGCCCTCGGGCGTGATGTACCGCTGCACGTTGTGCGAGTCGATCGTGTACGAGCCCATGCCGACCGGCTCGGGCGTCGGACGCCGTCCGGTCAGCTCGTGTTCGGTCATGACGAACGTCCCGACCATCCGCCGCGCTTCCCGCACGTAGATCTGATACGGCCAGCCGCCGTTGTCGCGGAACTCGTCCCTGGGGAGGCCCCAGCGGCGCATCTCGGCCTGGACGTCCTTCGGCACCCTGGGATCGTTGGCGATGAAGTACAGCCAGCCCTTCTGGTAGGTCTCGTGCTCTTTCAGGATCTCGCGGCGGCGCTCGTATGACGCGTCGGGATAGTCGTAGTTGAACCCGATGTTGTCGGTGCTGAACGGCCCGTGATTGTTGCTGTCGGTCTTGCGGTTCGGCACCGGATCGAACTTCTGGAAGGTTTCGCGCCACCCCGCTTCATAGACGCGAAGCAGCAGCTCGTACTGCCCAGGGTCGTATCCGTCCGGCCTGGGAAACGGAAGGCGATTGTCGGGATGATCGGTGACGCAGTAGCGGTAGCAGTAGGCCTGAACGCGCGTGTCGCCGCTTCCGTACTCCCCCGGCGGCTGCGTGCTGATGCGCGGCAGCACGCCGCTCGATGGATCGCCGCGCACGACGTAGGGACTGATCGGCTGCTTCAGGACGCCGAAGTGATGCCGGTGGTGCAGCACGCCGGTCTGCACGCCCGCCCACTCCTCCCCGTACCTCGCCTTCGACTCGCGGCCGACGTGGTAGTCGACACCGGCGGCAGCCATGAGATCCCCTTCGTAGGTGGCATCGATGAACATCCTCGCCGTGTAGGAACGGCCGCTCAGCATCCTGATCGAGACGATGCGGCCGTCCGCCGTCGACACTCCCCGCCGGCGGTCGAGCCACTCGTTCCGGTGCACCGGGATCCGATGCTCGCGCACCAGATCCTCGAACACGTTCTCGGCGACATGCGGCTCGAAGATCCACATCGTCCGGCGCTCGCCGTCCACGGCGGGCGTGCCCTGTCCCTTGTTGCCGTATTCGTCGCGCGGCTGCCACCGCCACGCGTCCGGCCGCTGATAGTGCTGCCAGATGCGGTGGTAGAACTCGCGCGCGAGCCCGCCGATGACCGCCTTGTTGCCGGTGTCCGTGAACCCCAGGCCGCCGCTCGACAGGCCGCCCAGATGCCGATCGGGACCGACGACGACGACGGACTTGCCCATGCGCGCCGCCTGGACGGCGGCGATGACGCCGGCAGACGTGCCGCCGTAGACGACGACGTCGTAGGCCGGGGCCTGGGCGCGCGTGAGAACACTGCTCAGCAGCAGGAGGCCGAGCACGGCATATTTCATGGAGCCATTGATATCACCAAGCTGGCAGTAGAATCCGTGGGACTGCGAGGAGCATCCATGAGCACCATCTCGAGGCGCAAGTTCGTGGCGACGGCGGCCGCCGCCGGCGCGGGTCTGACCATCGTCCCCCGTCATGTGCTCGGCAACGGGTTCCAGGCGCCCAGCGACACCGTGAACGTCGCCACGGTCGGCTTCGGGGGAATGGGCGGCAGCAATACGCGCCGGCTCATGACCCAGAACATCGTCGCCATCTGCGACGTGGACGACGCGCTCGTCGACGCGCAGCTGAAACGCATGCAGGACGACGCGGCAAAGCCGCCGGGGACGGCGCAGCAGCCCCCGGCCGTCATGTCGAAGGCGCAGGCGGCTGCAGACGCGCGCCGCCCTCGCGTCGACAACGCCGCGGCGCTGCGGCGTTTCACCGCGGAGCAGATCCCGCGATTGAAGCGGTACCGCGACTACCGCGAGATGCTGGACAAGCAGAAGGACATCGACGCCATCGTCGTCGCCACCCCCGACCACATGCATGCGGTGATCGCACTGGCGGCCATGGACCTGGGCAAGCACGTCTACGTGCAGAAGCCTCTGTGCTGGTCGGTCGAGGAGGCGCGCGCCCTGGCGAAGAAGGCGAAGGAGAAGTCCAGGGTCGTCACGCAGATGGGCAACCAGGGGCACTCGAGCGACGGCTCGCGCACCGGGTACGAGTACATCCGCGGCGGAGCGATCGGTGAAGTGCGCGAGGTCCACGTCTGGACGAACCGGCCGCTCGGCTTCTGGCCGCAGGGCATTCCGCGTCCGGCCCCGCTCGCCGCCGCTTCGGGCGCGCCGCGGCCGCTGCGCTTCCCCTCAGGGCGCGTGACACCGCTGATGGCCGACGCCCTCTATCGCGAGGCGGCGTCCATGCCATCGACACTGTCCTGGGATCTGTTCCTCGGCGTCGCGCCTGAAGTCGAGTACCACCCGATCTATCACCCGCATCACTGGCGCGGCTGGGTCGACTGGGGCCAGGGAGCCCTCGGCGACATGGGGGCGCATCTCATCGATCACCCGTTCAAGGCACTGAACCTGGGGCTGCCGGCGACGATCGAGACGTTGTCGACGCCCTTCAACGGCGTCTCGTACCCGCACGCGACGACGACCTACTATCAGTTCCCGGCGCGCGGCAGCATGCCGGCCGTAAGGCTGACCTGGTACGACGGCGGGCTCACCCCGCCACGGCCGGAGGAGCTCGGCGAGGAGAAGCTGAACGGCGAGGGGGGCATCATCTACATCGGCAGCAAGGGCAAGATGATGCAGCTGACCTACGGCCACGAGCCGCGCCTGCTGCCCAAGGCGCTGCACGAACGGGTCGGCGAGCCGAAGGCGCTGCTGCCTCGCGTCACGCACGCGCAGGATGAACACGAGATGAACTGGATCGAGGCGATTCAGGGCAAGGCGCCCATCTCCTGCCCCTTCGAGTATGCAGCCCAGCTGACCGAGGTCATGCTCCTCGGCATCGTCTCGCTGCGCGCCGGACAGAAGACGCCCGGCGACAGCAGGATTCATTACGATGGGGCGGGCATGCGGGTCACGAACACGATCAAGGGGCCGAACGGGGCGGTGACGGATCCGAACGAGTTCCTCCGGCGCGACTACCGCGCCCCGTGGAAGCTGACCTAGGACGGCAGGAGACGCGGCGGATCACGTCTTGCTGGCGCCGCACGCGAAGCGGCTCCTGGCCGCTCGGTTTACTCGCCTTGATGAGTCTGACGAAGGTGGCGCCTGTGGGAGCGCCGGGGGTCCGTGTCATGCCCAAGTCCGCGCGCGTCGATTTCCACGGCGTTCGCTTCTACGAGTCGCGGCAATCGATGGCGGCGACCGCCGCGGTGTTCCTCGCGGGGGGCTTGATCGTCGACGAGGCGGCGCTGGTGATCGGCTGCTCCGAGCATCGGACCGCCGTCGAACGATCGCTCCGCGATATCAGCTTCAGTCTGGTCGCGCTGGTGGCGTCACAAAAGCTGCGCGTCCTGGATGCGGGGCGTACGCTGCGCGAGATGATGGTGAACGGGATTCCCGACCCGGTGCGCTTCTCCACCGTCATCGATCGCGAGATCCGGCGCCTCAAGCTGAGCAGTGATGGGCACGTCCGGGTGTACGACGAAATGACGGATCTGCTGTGGACCCAGGGGCGTCGTGACGCGGCGCTCCGGCTCGAGATGCTCTGGGACGGGCGCGCGGTGCGCGAACGATGCTCGGTGTTGTGCGGTCACAGCATCGAGCCGCGGCCGGACAGGCTGGCGCTCAAGTCGCTGTGCGCGTGTCACAGCCACATCGTGGCGCCCGACGGCGCGCCGCATCCGATCAATCGGGTGAAGGTGGCGCTGGTCCGATCGGAACCCGGGACGAACGGGGTGATCCAGTAGGCGGGTTACAGCGCTCTGCGAAGAACTGTAACGGCTCGAAGAGGAATGGTGCGCCCTGCACGACTCGAACGTGCGACCTCCTGGTTCGTAGCCAGACGCTCTATCCAACTGAGCTAAGGGCGCGCAAACCCTGAGTATAGCAAAACGCGTCAGTCCACGCGAGTTCCGCCCCGCCGCGAAACGCGCACGCCGGCACGATCTGATCGGCCTGTTCGCGCGTGTTCGACAGCACGAAGCTACCGCTGGAGGCCGCTGCCGCGTTCCGCCATCCCCGGCAGCGCGATCGGCAGTCTGCCGCCGATCGGCGCCTCTCCCATCACCGCCCGCGCGGCCGATCGCTCGGCGCGATCGTAGAAGTCGTAGGTCAGCAGGATCGCGGGCAGTTCCTGGACGAATGTCGCCGTGTACGGGTTGCCGAAGATGACGGTGACGAGCGGCTGCTTCGCCGCCTCGGCCTGGCGCGCCAGCGCGCGCAGCAGCGACTGCATGTTGGCCGGCAGGTCCATCCGCCCGCTGCCGGACGACGCGCGGACGAAGACGGACGCGACGACGGCGTCGTAGCGGGGCGCCATGGCGCGCACTAGGTCGATCTCGTTGGCCGTCGAACGCTCCGACAGTTCGACGGAGGTCAGGCCCCGCCAGCGGCGCTTCAACTCCGGGATGAAGGCGCGGCTCGGCGCCGCGATGCGCCAGTTGCCGGGCGAATCGAGGATCGACAGATACAGCACCCTCGCCTCAGGACCGATCTTCAGCGGCACCGTCCCCTGCTGGTCCTTGATCAGCGTGATCGATTTCTGGCTCACGGCGTCGGCCACCGCCTGGTGGGCGCGCGTGCCGACCACGTTCGGAATCGCCTCGAGGTTCACGGCGCGGACGCGGTGCAGCCCGGCGCGCGCCTTGGCCCGGAGCACGCGGCCGACCGACGCGTCGATCTGCGCCATCGCGATCTCGCCGGCGGTCACCGCCGCCTTCAATCCCGCGAACGCCGCGCCGTCGTCCGGCGAGTGGAGAATGATGTCGTTCCCCGCCTTGATCGCGCGCACCGCCGCTTCGCCGGGGGAGTACAGTTTCGTGACGCCCGCCATGCCCATCGAGTCGGTGTAGACCAGGCCGTCGAATCCCAGCTCGCGGCGCAGCACGCCGGAGACGATCGGGCCGCTGAGCGTCGTCGGCGTGTTCGGCGCCGGATCGAGCGCCGGCATCTCGATGTGGCCGGTCATGATGGCCCCCGCGCCGGCGGCGATGCCCGCCTTGAAGGGCGGCAGCTCGATGCGATCGAGCGATTCGCGCGGGTCCTTGACGATCGGCAGGCCGAGATGCGAGTCGACGTCGGTGTCGCCGTGCCCGGGGAAGTGCTTGAGCGTGGCGATCATGCCGCCCGCCTGCAGACCGCGGACGAACGCGCCGCCGAGGCGCCCGACGAGCTCCGGATCCTCGCCATACGATCGGGTGTTGATGACCGGGTTGCGCGGATTGTTGTTGACGTCCATCACCGGCGCGAAATTGACGTGCACGCCGATGGCGCGCGACTCGATCGCGGCGATGCGGCCGGCCTCGTAGGTGAGCTGCTCGTCCGCGGCGGCGCCGAACGCCATGTTGCGCGGAAATCCGGTCGCCCCTTCGAGCCGGAAGCCGGCGCCGGTTTCGAAGTCGCCCGTGTTGAGCAACGGGTACCGCGCGATCGCCTGGAGCCGGTTCAACAAGGAAGCGGCGGCGAGCGGCTGCCCGAGCGTGACCGTGCCATAGTGGGGATCGAGCAGGACGTCGGGGACGTTCTCCGTGCCGCCAAAGACGTGGAACCCGCCGACGCGGTACTCGTGCAGCGCCCTGGCGAGCGCGTCGAACCCGGCCGAGTCGGTGCTCAGGTACTCCGACTGGAACGACGAGACCAGCAGCTGGCCGACCTTGTCATCGAGCGTCATCCCGGCCAGCGTCGCCGCCGCCCACCGCTCGGCCTGCCGATCGGCCGTCTGCCAACCGCCAGCCGCGGGGCGCCATCCGCCTGCGGTCACGAGCAGCAGCGCGAAGGCGGCGGCGAAGGCCTGTTTCATGGCTGGATCGTATCGTAGGTGATAATCGAGGCATGGGGGTGGAGGAACACCGCAAGACGGCCGTCACCGGCGTTCGCTGCGCCGTGCTGACCGTCAGCGACACGCGCGGCACGGAGACCGACGTCAGCGGCCGGACGATCGTCGAGCTGCTCGAAGGCGCCGGGCACGCGGTCGCCAAGCGCCAGATCCTGCGCGACGATCCCAAGGACGTGCACGAAGCCGTGCTCGGGCAGATTGGCGGCGTCGACGCGATCATCTCGACCGGCGGCACCGGCATCACGTCGCGCGACAGCACCTACGAAGCGATTGCCGGTCTGTTCGAGAAGCGGATTGACGGCTTCGGCGAACTGTTCCGCATGCTGTCGTATGCGGAGATCGGCAGCGCCGCGATGCTGACCCGCGCCTGCGCCGGCGTCGCGCGCGGCACCGCCATCTTCATCCTGCCCGGCTCGGAACACGCGGTCCGCCTGGCGATGACCAGGCTGATCCTGCCGGAGCTCGGCCACGTGGTGCGGGAGCTGCGCCGGTGACCGGACCCTCCACCTCCAGCATGCGCCCGATCCGCGAAACGATTCCGCTCGAAGACGCGCTCGCCGCGATCCTCGAGGCGGCCGCACCGATCGAGCGGACGGAACGCGCGGCGCTCGGCAGCGCGGACGGCCGGGTGCTCGCCGCGGCCCCGGACGCGACGATGGACGTGCCGCCATTCGATCGCGCCGCCATGGACGGCTACGCGGTCCGTGCGGAAGACACGTTCGGCGCCGGCCGCTACGACCCCAAGGTCCTGCGCGTCGTCGAGAAGGTCTATACCGGGCAGCTGCCGTCGAAGACCCTGTCCGCCGGCGAGTGCATCGAGATCGCGACCGGCGCGCCGATGCCGCAGGGTGCGGACGCGGTCGTCATGGTCGAGGAGACCGAGCGGGTCGCCGGATCGCCGGACGTGCGCGTGTTCACGCCGGTGTATCCGCGCCAGCACGTCGGCCGCCGCGGCGCCGACATCACCGCGGGGCAGGCGGTGCTCCGTCCCGGCGACGTGCTGAACCCGAGCCGGATCGGCGCGCTCGCCGCGGTGGGCGTGCTCGAGGTCGAGGTGTACGCCCGGCCGCGCATCGCCATCCTCTCGACCGGCAACGAGATCGTCGAGCCCGGACGGCCGCTCGGTCCCGGACAGATCTACGACATCAACCGCTTCACGCTGTCGGCGATCATCGAATCACACGGCGGAACGGCGGTGGCGCTGCCGACGGCGGCCGATACCGTGGAGGCGTTGTCGGCGGCGATCGACGCCGCGCTCCAGGAGGACGTGCTGGTGTTTTCCGGCGGCAGTTCCGTCGGCGAGCGCGATCTGATCCTCGACGTGCTGCTCCAGCGCGGCGACGTCCTGTTTCACGGCGTCGCGGTCAAGCCCGGGAAGCCGACGGTCTTCGGAAAGGTCGCCGGGAAGCCGGTCCTCGGGATGCCGGGATATCCGACGTCCTGTCTCTCGAACGGCTATATGCTGCTGCTGCCGATGCTGCGGCAGATGGCGCGCCTTCCACCGCATCGTGCACACACCACGCGCGTGCCGCTGGCGCGGCGGATCGTCTCGACGACGGGACGGCATCAGTTCTATACGGTGCGGATTGCGGACGGCACTGCCCTGCCTGCGTTCAAGGCGTCGGGGGACATCACCAGCATGGCGCACGCCGACGGTTACATCGAGATCCCCGCGCACGTCGACATCGTCGAAGCGGGCGAGATCGTTGACGTAAAGTTGTTCTGATGCACCGATCGACGCTGACCGTCGCGCCCGGATTCCTGGTACCCGATCAGAAGGGACGCGCGCGTTCGCTGCCCGGCTTCCTGGCGCGCGGACGGCTGCTGCTCACGTTCCATCGCGGCACCTGGTGACCGAACTGCCGCCACCGGTTCGGTGAGCTAGCCGACAACATCGCCGCCTACACCTCGCGCGGCGTCCAGGTCGCCGGCGTGCTGGCGCAGAACCGGGACGCCGTGCGGCGCTACATCGAAGAGACCGGCCTCCCGTTCGACATCCTGATCGACGAGCGCCGCGACATGGCGCGCGCCTATGGCGTCTACCATCGCATCGGTCTCACCGCCTGGAACATCGCCCGTCCGGCGGTCTTCCTCGTCGATCAGGATGCGCGGATCTCGTACTCGTTCATCGGCGACGACCAGCGTGAATACCCGTCGCAGCAGGAGATCGTCGCCGCGCTGTGAACGCCAGCTAGCCGCCAAAGGTGTCGCACGAGACGTTCTTGTGCCAGTTGACGAACGCGCCGGCCGGGTTGTCCTTCCACGCCCACACGTGGAGCGTGTAGAACGATGGGAGCCCGAACCGGTTCGGGGCGTCGAACAAGTGCAACAGCTGCCCCATCAGCTGCGGCGGCGCAGAATTCTTCGCGTGCCACGCGTCCGCGAAGACGAGGAAGTCGGCGCCAATCAGCTTGCGCTCGCCATTCGGCAGCGGTTCGTAGATGACGATCTCCGGCTTCGCCGGGTCGAGCTGTCCGTCGAGCACCAGCGGGAAATTGACGTAGTGGAGCCCCATTGCGCCCCAGTCCGGCCCGGTGACGCAGCCGAACTGCAGCGAGTAGCCCTCGGCTTCGGCGACCGCCACGTCCTTGAACCGCTCCGTGGCTTCCCGGACCGCCTTCAACAGCGTGTCGCCGCCCGCGGAATGAGAGTGTCCAACCTGAGCCGAGGACGGCGCCTGCCATCCAACCGCGACGGCGCCGCAGATCACGATCAATAAGCGTTTCATCATCGGACTCCTTCCTGCACCCGGAGAAGCCGGAACCGCCGGCAACCCGGCTCACCCGGCGGCGGTGAGCCGCTTTCCACGCGGATTCGGCTTTCAGTGGAGAGGGGTATCATTCCGGTCGCACGACGATGGACGACCTCCTTCCGCTCGTCTACGGAGAGCTCAAGCGGATCGCGGCGCGTCAGCTGCGGAACGAGCGCTCCGGCCACACCTTGTGCACGACGGCGCTCGTGCACGAGGCGTGGCTCGAGCTGTCGAATCTCGATCGGATCAAGTGGCAGAACCGCAATCATTACCTGGCGCTGGCGGCGCAGGCGATGCGGCGGGTCCTCATCGATCACGCCGTGGCGCGCAAGGCGCAGAAGCGAGGCGGCGGCGAGCGGATGGAAACGCTCTCCGAAGACCCCCTGCTGCTCGTGGACGGGCGGGGCGAAGAACTGCTGGATCTCGATCGCGCGCTCCAGCGGCTCGGGGCGCTCGACGCGCGCCAGGCCCGCATCGTGGAATGCCGGTTCTTCGGCGGCATGAGCATCGAGGAGACAGCTGAAGCGCTCGACCTGTCGCCCGCCACGGTGAAGCGCGAGTGGGCGCTCGCGCGCGCCTGGCTGAACCGGGAGCTGTCGGCGTGATGCCGGACGCGGCTCGCTGGGATCAGGTCCGGCGGCTCTTCGCCGCCGCGATGGACTTGTCCCTCCGCGAACGCGAGAGCTTCCTCGCCCGCGCGTGTGCCGGCGACGCGCCCCTTCGCTCCGAGGTCGCGGCCCTGCTCGCGTCGCACGACGCCAGCGGTCCGATCGATCGCCTGGCCGCCGAGCTGTCCGGCGCGATCGGCCAGGTCCAGACGCAGTCGGCGCCGCAGCCGGGCTCGGTCGTCGCGCACTACACGATTCTCGACGTGCTCGGCGCCGGCGGCATGGGCGTCGTCTACCGCGCGCGCGACGAGCAGCTCCAGCGGCTCACCGCGCTGAAGTTCCTGCCGCCGCACCGCGTCGCCGACGCCGCCCTGAAGCGGCGCTTCCTCACCGAGGCGCGGGCGATCGGCGCGCTCGATCATCCCAATGTCTGCACGATCTACGAGATCGGCGAAACCGCCGAGGGGCACCTGTACATCGCGATGCCGCTGTACGAGGGGGAGACGCTCCAGGCACTGCTGGCCAGGGGCACGCTCCCGGCAAGACGCGCGATCGGCATTGCCGTCGAAATCGCGCGCGGCCTCGAGGCGGCGCACAGCCGCGGCATCATCCACCGCGATGTCAAGCCGTCCAACGTCATGGTCCTGCCGGACGGGCACGTCAAGATGCTCGACTTCGGCGTCGCGAAGGTGAAGGGGCTCACCGGGACGGCGAGTGACGCCCGGATGGGCACGCTGTCGTACATGAGCCCCGAGCAGATCGCCGGCGAGGCGCTCGACCAGCGCAGCGACGTCTGGTCGCTGGGCGCGGTGCTCTACGAGATGCTGACCGGACGCGTGCCGGGCGCGCGCACCTACGTACCGCCGTCCGCGCTGCGCGACGACGTTCCCGAGGCGCTCGACGACGTGGTCGCCACCGCGCTGGCGACGCTGCCGGAGCGCCGGTTTCCGTCGATGGCGGGGCTTGGAGCGGCGCTCGGCGCCATAACGCTCGACGACCTGAAGGGTTCGACGCGGGCGGCGGCCGACAAGGCCACGGCCACCGCCGCGCCGATCAGGCCAGCCGCGGAACGGCGGCGCGCCGCGGTGCTGGTATCGCGCGTGTCGCACCACGATGCCCTGGTCGAGCGGCTGGATCCGGCGGCGCTCGACCGCGTGTCCGCCGCGGTGCGCGACGCCGCCCTCGACGCGGTCCGCCGCCACGGCGGGATCCTCAACCAGGCGGACGGCGATCAGATCGTGGCGTTGTTCGGCATCCCGGCCGGCCAGGAAGACGACGATCTGCGCGCAGTGAAAGCGGCCCTCACGCTGCACGCGAGCGTTCGCGCGATCCAGCCGGACAAGGCCGCGGGGGCGGCCTGCCGCATCGCGGTGCAGACCGGCATCGATTCGGGGTCGCTGGTGGCGCAGCGGCTTCGGGAGGAGAGCCGGCGCTACGGCGTGACCGGCGCCGCGGCGGACGCCGCCGCGCGTCTGGCTTCCGCAGCCGCGCCGGACACGATTCTCATCAGCCCCGGATGTCATCGGCTGGTCGAGCCATTCCTGCTCGTCGAGCCGGCGCCGCCGATCGCAGTGCAGCACCAGGCCGAACCGATCGTTCCGCTGCGCGTCCTCGGCGAATCCGGCATCCACACCCGGCTCGAAGCCGCGGACCGATCCGCGCTGACGCCGTTCACGGGCCGCGCGCCGCAGTTGTCACTGCTCGAGGGGCTGGTCGCTGAGTCGCACCACGGCCGCGGCCGAATCGCCGTCGTCGTGGGCGACGCCGGGATCGGCAAGAGCCGCATCATCCACGAGCTGCGCGAGCGCATGGCCGCGTCGTCCACCCTGGCGCTGACCGGCCGGTGCCGAGCCTACGGCGGGATTTCCGCCTATCTGCCGGTGGTCGACCTGCTGCGCGAGATCCTCGGCGTCAAACCGGATGACGACGCGGCGCGGGTGGTGCTGAAAGTGCGCGAGACGGACGAGTCGCTGGAGCCGTTCATCCCGTTCTATCTCCACCTCCTGTCGGTGCCGCCGGACGTGTTCGTCGTGCCGCAGCACCTCCGCGGAGAGCACTTCCATGCCGCGATGCTCGACGCGATCGCCGCGCTGCTGATGGCGGCGGCCGGCCGCTCTCCGCTCCTGCTGCTGCTCGAGGACTGGCATTGGGCGGACGATGCGTCGCGCGAGGTGCTGCAGCGCATCGCCGAGGTGGTCGAGTCTCATCGCATGACCGTGGTCGTGACCACGCGCCCGGAACCGGCCGCGCTGGCGGAGCTGGCGGCGATTGGCACGGTCGTGCACCTCGAGCCGCTCGAGACCCCCGCCTGTCTGGTGCTGCTGCGCTCGCTGCTCGGCGCCGAGCGGATCGGAGAGGATCTCGTCCGCCGTCTGCAAGAGCGCACCGGCGGCAACCCCTTCTTCCTCGAACAGGTCGCGCACAGCCTGCGCGAGGAAGGCGCGGTCGTCAGCGTCGGAGACGAGGCCGTGCTGGCCCGGGATCTCGACAGCCTGCAGCTGCCCGCGACGGTTCAGGCGGTGATCCGGGCGCGTCTGGATCGGCTCGACGGCGACGCGCGCGAGGTCCTGCGCATCGCCTCGGCGATCGGCCGGGAGTTCGGCGCGGAGCTGCTGAGCGCGGCAGTCCCCGGACACATCGACACGCCGCGCGCGCTCGAACGCCTGCGAAGCGCCTCGCTGATACAGCAGGTCCGCGTGCTGCCCGACCCGGCGTTCCGCTTCAAACACATCCTGACCCTGGAGGTCGCCTACGACAGCTTCCTGGAGCACCAGCGCAAGGCCGCGCACGGCGCCATCGGGCGCGCGCTCGAACGCCAGGGCGTCGGCCGCGACGACGAGCGCGCCGAGGCGCTGGCCCACCATTTCGGCAAGGCCGACCTCTGGCCCGAAGCGGTGCGCTACGGACGGCGGGCCGCTGCCCGGCTCCGCGCCGTCAGCCAGTTCGGCAACGCGCTCGCGCTGCTCGATCGGCTGCAGGCCTGGCTGGCGCATCTGCCGGCCGACGAGAGCGGCGAGCTGCTGCCGGACATCCTGCTGGAGCAGGAGCGGCTGTGTGAAACACTGGGCCAGCGACGGCGGCAGCAGGCGATCATCACCGAACTGATTTCGATCCTCGCCCCGCGCGGCGCGTCGTCGCGTCTCGCCGAAGCTTATCTGCGTCAGGGGGATCTGCTGACCCTGCTGAAACAGTTCGACGCCGCGGAGCGCGCGCTGAACACCGCGCTGCGGCTTGCCCGCGACCACGGCGACCGGCGGCTCGAGCGCAGCGGCCTGCGCAGCATCGGTCTGCTGCGCTGGCACCAGGATCGCCACCTCGATGCCCTGGCCATCGCCGAACAGGCGCTCGCCTTCGACCGCGACATCGGCGACGAGCGCAGCATCGTCGCCGATCTGGCGAACATCGGCAACATCCTGCGCGCCCTCGGCGAGCACGACCGGGCGCGCGCCGTGCTCGAAGAAGCGTTGACGATGCCGATCGTGGAGCGCGAGCCGGCCGGGATGTCGAGCGTCCTGCACAATCTCGCCAACGTGCACCGCGCCTCCGGCGACGCCGACACCGCGCTCGCCTGCCTGCTGCGCGCGGATGAAGCGATGCAGGCCAACATGCTGCCGGTACACCGCTCGTTCCACCTGACGACGATCGCGAACATCCGGCTGCAGCGCGGCGAGGTCGAGGAGGCCGTGCAGACCTACCAGCAGGCCGTCGATCTGTCGCGCCGCGCGCGGCACGCCGAGGGATTGGCGCAGGCGCTGCGGCTGCTCGGCGACGTGCAGTTCGGCCTCGGACGGGATGCCGAGGCCGCGGCGAACCTGTCCGAGGCTGCGGGACTGTTCGCGCAGCTCGAAGATCCGGCGTCGCAGGCGGAGGCGTGCGCGAGAGTGGGCATCGCGCAGGAACGCCTGGGGCAATGGCCGGCGGCACTCGAGGCTTGGACGGCGGTCCTGGAGCTGCGTCGATCGCTGTCCGACCCGGCGGGGGAGCTGGAGGCTCGCGAGGGTCTCGCGCGGGCGACACGCCGGGCGGATCCCTCACGGTGCATCGCCGCGTTCGAGCAGGCGCTGGCGCTCGCCACCGTGCTCGGCGCCGGCAGCCGTCAGGTGGCGCTGCACAATACGCTGGGCATCCTCCACTGGGAGCGCGGCGACTTCGCGGCCGCCTTCCGGCATTACGACGCGGCGCTGCGCCTCTGCCGTCTGACCGGCGACCGGGTCCACGAAGGGCTGATGTTGAATTGCGTGGGGCTGACGCTCACCCGCCTGCGGCGCGACGACGAAGCGCGAACGGTCCTCGAGGAGAGCGTCACGCTGAACCGGCACACGTCGGAGCGCCGCCTCGAAGCGCACGCGCTGGCCGCGCTCGCCGACATCTCGCAGCGCGAGGATGCCCGCGACCTGCTCGAACAGGCGCTCGCGATCCGCCGCGGTCTCGGCGACGAAGAGGTCGTCGCGGATCTCCGCCGCCGGCTGATCGAGCTGGAAAGCGCCACCCGCTGAACGAAGGAGCCCCGATGCCGCGATACATCATCGAACGGACGGTCGGAACGATCACCGCCGAACAGCTCGAGGCCGTCGGGCGCAAGTCGAACGCGGTCCTCGACGGGATGCCGGACGTGCGCTGGATCCGGAGTTACATCTCTCACGCCGCCGGCAAGATCTACTGCGAATACGACGCGCCCAGCGTCGAGGCGATCCTCGAGCACGCCCGGCGCACCGGCATCCCGGTCGACAAGGTGTCCGAGGTCAGCCTCGAGATCAGTCCCGCGATGTTCCGGTGACCGCTCGATGATCGATCAGCGAAAGCGCTGATTGACGGCGTCCCAGTTCACCACGTTCCACCACGCCGCGAGGTAATCGGGACGGCGGTTCTGGTACTTCAGGTAGTAGGCGTGCTCCCACACGTCCACGCCGAGGATCGGCTTCTTCCCTTCCATCATCGGGTTGTCCTGGTTGGCGGTGCTCTCGATCACCAGCTTGCCGCCGGCGTCGACCAGCCAGGCCCAGCCGCTGCCGAACCGCTTGACCCCGGCGTCGTTCAGCTGCGTCTTGAACGCGTCGAAGCTGCCGAAGGTGGACTTGATCGCCGCGGCAATCGCGCCGCTCGGCTCCCCGCCCTTGCCCGGCCCCATGATCTCCCAGAACATCGTGTGGTTCACGTGGCCGCCGCCGTTGTTGCGCACCGCGGTGCGGATCGCCTCCGGCACGGTGTTGATGGTCTTGATCAGATCGTCCGCGCTCTTGTTCTGCAGCTCGGGATGCTTCTCGAGCGCCGCGTTCAGGTTGTTCACGTACGCCGCATGGTGCTTGTCGTGGTGGATGCGCATCGTCTGTTCGTCGATGTGCGGCTCCAGCGCGTTGTAGTCGTACGGAAGCGGCGGAACTGAATGAGCCATCTGCTGTCTCCTCACTGAATCTCGAGCATGCGATCGAGGGCGAGCTTCGCCCATCGCCTGGTCTCGTCGGGCACGACGATCTGGTTGTGGATCTGTCCCTCGCGCAGGCCTTCGAGGACCCACAACAAGTGGTTCGGCGACACCCGGAACATCGTCGAGCACAGGCACCCGAAGGGATCGAGCGTGACGACCAGCCGATCCGGCGCGACCTGGTTCGCCAGCCGGTTCACGAGGTGAATCTCGGTGGCGACCGCCCAGATCGAGCCCTTCGGGCTCCCCTTCACCGTCTCGATGATGAACTCGGTCGATCCGCTCAGGTCCGCCGCCTGCACCACGTCGAACGTGCATTCCGGATGCGCGATCACCTTCCCGCCGGGATGCTTCTTCCGGAACGCCTCGATCTGCGCGACCGTGAACCGGGTGTGGACCGAGCAGTGCCCCTTCCACAGGAGGAGCTTCGCGCCGCGCGCCTCCTGCGGCGTCAGGCCGCCGCCCACTTCGTGCGGATCCCAGACCGCCATGCGGTCCAGCGGCACGCCGAGCTTGTAGGCGGTGTTGCGCCCGAGATGCTGGTCGGGGAGCATCATCAGCGTCTCGCCGCGCTGCCACGCCCACTTCATCACGTTCGCCGCGTTGGTCGACGTGCAGACGACGCCGCCGTGCTCGCCGACGAACGCTTTGATCGCCGCCGATGAATTGATGTAAGTGACCGGGACGATGGCGCCGACGTCGACGCCCATCTCCGCCAGCTCGCGCCAGGCGACGGCGAGTTGATCCTCTGCGGCCATGTCGGCCATCGAGCATCCGGCGGCGAGGTCCGGCAGCATGACCTTCTGATGCGGGCCGCGGAGGATGTCGGCGCTCTCCGCCATGAAGTGCACGCCGCAGAAGACCACGTACTCGGCCGTGTGCCGCGTCGCCGCGGCCCTGGCGAGCTTCAGCGAATCGCCGGTGTAATCGGCGAACTTGATCACCTCGTCGCGCTGGTAGTGGTGGCCGAGGATCACCAGCCTGTCGCCGAGCGCGCGCTTCGCCTCGATGATGCGCGCGTCCATCTCGTCGTCCGAGAGGCGCAGGTACGCCTCCGGCAACGGCTGCCGCTCGCCGATGCTCTCTTTCTCGACCTGGGTGAGGAGTCGAATGTCCATCTACGACGCCTGAACCTGCAATTCCGCGTCCGGCCCGGTTATCACGTTGTAAAGCGTGTCGCGCTCGTACGGATCGCGGCCGGCGTCACGGATGAGCCGGCGGATGGCCTTGGTCGTCATGCCTTCCGGCGTCGTGGAGCCCGCCATGTGGTAGATGTGCTCTTCCTGCACCGTGCCGTCGAGGTCGTCGGCGCCGAACCACAGCGCGAGCTGAGCCGTTTCCACTCCGGTCGCGATCCAGAACGCCTTGACGTGCGGGATGTTGTCCAGCATCAGCCGCGCCACCGCGTGGACGCGCAGCGTTTCCACCGCCCCCGGCGCGGGCAGCTTTCGCATCTGGTTGTTGTCGGGATGGAAGGCGAGCGGGATGAACGCCTGGATCCCGCCGGTGTCGTCCTGCAGCGCCCGCGTCCGCAGCATGTGATCGATGCGCTCTTCGGCGGTCTCGATATGGCCGTAAAGCATCGTGACGTTCGTGCGCATCCCGAGCCGGTGCGCCAGCCGGTGGATCGAGAGATAGCGATCGGCGTCCGCCTTGTCGGCGCAGATCTTCCGGCGCACGCGCTCGGCGAAGATCTCCGCGCCGCCGCCGGGCAGCGAATCGAGCCCCGCCTCCTGCAGCGCGCGCAGCACCTGCTCGTCCGTCATGCCGTAGAGGTCCGCGAAGAACGCGATCTCCACCGCGGTGAAGCACTTCAGGTGGATCTCGGGGCGGATCCGTTTGAAGCCGCGGAGCATGTCCGTGTAGTAGGAGAAGGGCAGATCCGGATGCAGCCCGTTGACGACATGGACCTCGGTGAGCGGCTGGCCGGCTCGCTGCCGCAGCTTGTCCCAGGCCTGCTCCAGGGACATCGTGTAGGAGCCCGGATCGCCGGGGCGCAGACGGGCAAAGGAGCAGAAGAGGCAGCTCGCGACGCAGACGTTGGTCGCTTCCAGGCGGATGTTGAAGTTGTAATAGGTGCGCGCGCCGTGCCGCTTCTCGCGCTCGCGATTGGCGAGCCAGCCGAGGGCGAGCGTGTCCGGACAGGCGAACAGGCGGACGCCGTCGTCGAACGTCAGCCGGACGCCAGCGTCGAGCTTGCCTGCGATGTCATCGAGCCCCAGAGCAGCCAGACGGGCACGCATACAGACTACATATGTTACTCCGCTGTCGGGCGCGCGCCAGCGCGCCTGCAGCCTGATATATAGTCAGAGACTCTCGGGCGGTCACGCGAAGTGGGTGCGAAGCCCACGCGGTGCCGCCACTGTAAGCGGGGAGCGGCATCCCCTCAGCCGGCTCGAGCCGGCCGCCACTGTCTCGCCCCAGCAGCGTGCTGCGAAGGCGGACGGGAAGGCGCGGGATGTCCGTGACGATCCGCGAGCCAGGATACCTGGCCGCCCGGGCCGATTCACCTGTCCAACGGCGCGAATGCACGCCGTAAGGAGGCCCGCAGTGTCCGCTCTATCCGCGCTCGTCGTCTCGCTTTCCGTCTCACTGTTCTTCCCCGCCGCCCAATCCCCGATCCCTAGTCCCCGATCCCCGATCCCTAGTCCCCAATCCCCGATCTCGGGCGTCGTCGTCGACGATGCGGGACGGCCGGTGCCTCGGGTGGCCGTCGACGTCATCGCCTCCAGCGGCACGGTGGCCGCAACGATCTTCACCGACGCCGAGGGCAGCTTCACCGCCCCATCCGCGCCCGACGGCTGCCGCCTGCGCGCGTCGCTGGCCGGATTCCGCCCGGCATCGATCGACTGCCGTGCCGATGCGCCGGTCACGCTGACGCTCGCGGTCGCGCCGATCGCGGAGCAGATCGTCGTCTCGGCGACGCGCACGGAAGCGCCATCCGGCCAGGTCGCGTCCGCCGTCACGGTGTTCGACGCGGAAGAGATCGAGCGGCGGCAGCAGCCGCCGTTGTCGGATCTTCTGCGCCAGGCGCCGGGAACGGCGGTCGTCCGCGTCGGCGCTCCCGGATCGGTGACGTCGCTGTTCGTCCGCGGCGGCGAGAGCAACTACACCAAGGTGCTGCTGGACGGCATTCCGCTGAACGAGCCGGGCGGGGCGTTCAACCTGAGCAACATCACCACCGGGAACCTGGAGCGCGTCGAATTCATCCGCGGCGCGAATTCCGCCATCTACGGGTCCGACGCCATGACCGGCGTGCTGCAACTGTTCACGCGGCGCGGCGAGTCGCGGCGTCCGGAGGCGCGTCTGAGCTTCGAGGGGGGCACTTTCTCTACTGCCCGCGGCGCGGCGGGCGTATCCGGCAGGACCGGCCGCCTCGATTACTCGGGCGAGATCGCAGCGCTGACGACGGACAACGAGGTTCCGAACAATCACTTCCGCAACACGACGTGGTCGGGATCGGCGGGTCTGCGGCTCGGCGCCGGCGCGACGCTTCGCGTCGTCGGCCGCGCGGAACGCGGCCGTACCGGCGTGCCCGGCGCGACGGCGTTCGGACGCGCCGACCTCGACGCGTTCTTCCGGCGCCGCGACACGACGACAGGGGTCGCGTTCGACCAGACCGCCGGCGCGCTCCATCATCGCGCGTCGTACGGGCTCGCGGTCTCGCATCAGGCATCGACCAACCTGCTCCTCGACCCGCCGTACGTGCCGTCGTTCGAGGGGCGGACGGCGCCATTTGCATTCGCGGATTTCTCCTACGACAGCCGAACCGACCTGAAACGGCATCATGCGAGCTATCAGGCCGACGCGACCACCTCGAGTGAACGCCGCGGCACCCACGTCGACACGGCGCTCATCGAGTGGGATGGGGAGCGCGCCGACCTGCGCGACGCGATGGCGGGGACGAACGTACCGGCGTCGCGCGACAACGTGGGGGTCACGCTGCAGCACCAGGCCCTATGGCCGCGGGTGTTCGTCACCGCCGGCGTGCGCTTCGAGCACAACGACAGCTTCGGCGGCGCGGCGGTGCCGCGCGTGTCGGCGGCGTGGTACGCGCGCCGCGGCGGACGGGCGTTCGGCGTCACGCGTCTGAGCGCGAGCGCCGGCAAGGGCATCAAGGAGCCCACGCTGCTGCAGTCGTTCAGCCCGTCCCCGTTCTTCGAAGGCAACCCTGACCTGCGGCCGGAGCGGACCCGGTCCTACGAGGCGGGCGTCGAGCAGCGGCTGGCCGCGGATCGCGTGCGCCTCACCGCCACGTGGTTCGACAACCGGTATCGCGACATCATCTCGCTCCTCACCGATACGGCGACCTTCCATGCCCGGTATTTCAACATCGGCCTGACGACCGCGCGCGGCGCGGAATTGAGCGGCGACGTCGTGCTCGCCCGCGGCCTGCGCGGCCACGCCGGGTATACGTTCACCGGCTCGGAGATCGTCGAGAGCACCTCGCCGAGTCCCGTGTTCAGGCAAGGCAGCCGCGCGTTCCGGCGGCCGCGGCACTCCGGCTTCGCGGGCGTCGCGTGGACCGGCGCGCGCGGGTCGATCGATCTCTCCGGGTCGTTTGCCGGCCGCCGCGTCGACAGCGATTTCGCCTCGCTGGTGCCGGCCCTGCTGGAGAACGGCGGCTATGCCGCGGTCGACGTGCGCGGCTCGCTGCGCGTCTCCCGCTCGCTGACGTTCACCGCGGCCATCGACAATCTCACCGGCAGCGATCGGATGGAGCCGCTCGGCTACCCGGTGCTCGGGCGCGCTGTCCGCGCCGGCATCCGCGCGCGGTTCTGATGCGCGACGCGGCGCCAAGGCCTCGGGCGGCGATCTCGTGGAGCGGCGGCAAGGACAGCCACGCCGCGCTCGCCGCCGTTCGCGATCGTCTCGACGTCGCCGCCGCCTTGACGATGTTCGACGAGGCAGGCGAACGCAGCCGCTCGCACGGACTCCGGCGCACGCTGGTCGAGGCGCAGGCGGCGCGCCTCGGCCTGCGCCCGGTGATCGCCCGGTGTGACTGGAGCACCTACGACGCCGCGTTCCGCGACGCGCTGATCGCGCTCGCCGCCGGCGGCATCACGCACGTCGTCTTCGGCGATCTGACGTATCCGGAACACCGGGAGTGGGCGGAAGCGCGCTGCGCCGAGGCTGGCGTCGAAGCGGTCGAGCCCTTGTTCGGCATACCGACGACCGACCTGTTCGACGCGTTCGCGGCCTCCGGGACGCGGGCGCTGCTCGTCACGATCCGCGAGCCGTGGCTCGACGAAACCTGGCTCGGGCGGCCGCTCGAGTTCGCCATGAAGCCGGTGTTCGCCAGGCGCGGCATCGATCCGTGCGGGGAGAACGGCGAGTATCACACCGCGGTCGTCGATTCGCCGCTGTTCTCGCATCCGATCCACGTGTCCCCCGGCGCGCGCGTGCGCCGGGGGGATTGCGTGGCGCTGGACCTGATCCCCGATGCTGCGGGCCTCTGACGTCTGGTTCGCGTACGACCGGACCCAGGTGCTCCGCGGCGTCGGCCTCGCCGTGCCGGCGGGGGCGATCGTCGGCATTCTCGGGCCGAACGGTTCCGGCAAGACGACGCTGCTGCGGGTGCTCGCCGGCACGCGGCGCCCGCAGCGCGGCAGCGTCACACTGGACGGGGCGCCGCTGACGTCGTTCTCGCGCGCGGGGCTGGCCCGCCGCATGGCCGCGGTGCCGCAGGAGACGCATCTCGCGTTCGATTACACGGTCGCCGAGGTGGCGATGATGGGGCGGTACCCGCACCTCGGCGCCTTCGAAATCGAGGGACCGTCGGACGTGGCGGTGACCGAGGAGATGCTGGCCGCCACGGGGACGCTGCACCTGAAGGAACGGCTGTTCGCGACGCTCAGCGGAGGCGAGAAGCAGCGCGTGGTCATTGCCGCGGCGCTCGCGCAGATCGAGACGCGTCGCGGGGCCGGGAAAGAGGCCGACGGCGGACTCCTCCTCCTCGACGAGCCCACGGCGTCGCTCGATCTGAAGTATCAGCTCGAGATTGCGGCGCTGCTGCGGCGGCTGCACGACGAGCGCGGCCTGACGATCCTGATCTCGACGCACGATCTCGGCCTGGCGGGCACGCTGTGCGAGGCGCTGCTGATGATTCGCGGCGGGGAGGTCGTCGCCGACGGCGACACCGATCGCGTGCTGAGCGCGCCGAACATCCGCGCCGTGTTCGACGTGGACGCCGAGGTCATCCAGCGATCCGGCAGGCGGATCGTGGTCCCGCTGCGATGACGCTCCGGGCACGCTTCGCGCGGACGGTGGCTGGATTCGGCGTCCTCGCGGCTGCCGCGGTGCTCACCGCGCCGCTCGTCGGCCCGACGGCGGTGGACTTCCGGCGCGTCTTCGACATGTCGATCCCTTTCGCCGACAATCCGGACGCGCAGATCTTCTTCATCGCCCGGCTGCCGCGAACCCTGGCCGGGGCGAGCGTGGGCGCGCTGTTCGCCGCCGCCGGCGTCGTCTTCCAGGGGCTGCTGCGGAATCCGCTGGCGACGCCGTTCACGCTGGGCGTCTCGACGGGGGCGGCCCTCGGCGCCATTCTCGCGATCACCTTCAACTGGTCGGCGGGAATCGCCGGCCTGTCCGCCGTGCCCGTCGCCGCCTTCGCCGGCTCGCTGATGGCGGTCGCCATCGTCTACGCCCTGGCGCAGGCGCGTCATCGCGGGCTGTCGACGACGGTGCTGCTGCTCGCCGGCGTGACGATGAATGCGTTCTTCTCGGCGATGATCCTCTTCGTGCAGTACTTCGCCAGCTTCGCCGATACCTACCGGACGCTGCGCTGGCTGATGGGGGACCTCGACGTGAGCAGCTATCAGCCGCTGATCGCCGCGGCGCCGACGGCGGCGCTCGCGCTGGGAGCGTTCGCCTGGCTGGCCCGGCCGCTGAATCTGCTGTCGCTCGGCCCGGACAGCGCGGAGTCGCGCGGCCTCGACGTGACGCGGGCGCAGCGGACGGCATTCTTCAGCGCCTCGCTGGCGACCGGCGCGGCGGTGTCGATCGGCGGGCCGATCGGATTCATCGGCATCATCGTTCCGCACCTGGTGCGCCTGCTCGTCGGGCCGGATCACCGGCTCGTGCTCCCCGCCTCCGCCCTCTTCGGAGCCGCCTTCCTCGTCGGCTGCGACGTCATCGCGCGCACGATCCTCGCGCCGGTGGAGCTGCCGGTCGGCATCATCACGGCGCTGATTGGAGGTCCCTTCTTCCTATGGCTGCTCATCTCGAAGCGCTGATTCCTGCCGTCCTCGCGGCGGCGTTCGTGCTGCTCTCGCCGGGGAGCGTCGGCCAGGCGGCCGGCGGCGGCCGTCCGCCCGCGGCGGCCACGCGCATCATCTCGCTGGTCCCCGCGGTGACGGAGATGCTCTACGCCATCGGTGCCGGCGGACGCGTGGTCGCGGTCAGCAGCTATGACACCTATCCGCCGGAGGTGAAGCCGCTCCCGCGCGTGGGCGCGCTGCTCGATCCGAACGTCGAGCGCATCCTGTCGCTCGAGCCCGATCTGGTCGTCGTCTACGGCAGCCAGGACGACCTCAAGACGCAGCTGGCCCGTGCCGGCATCGGTGTGTTCGATTACCGTCACGCCGGCCTGGCGGACGTCACGACGACGATCCGCGCCCTCGGGGCGCGCACCGGCGACGCCGCGGGCGCGCGGGCTCTCGCCGATCGGATCGAGCGCGGCCTGCGCGAGATCCGGGCGCGCGTGCAGGGGCGGCCGCGCCCGCGCACGCTGCTCGTATTCGGACGCGAGCGCCTGGCGCTGCGCGGGTTGTACGCGAGCGGCGCGATCGGCTTCCTCAACGACATGCTGGAAACCGCGGGCGGCGCGAACGTGTTCGCGGACGTGAGGCTGCAGGCGGTACAGGCGAGCACCGAGCAGATCATCGCAAGGCGTCCAGAGGTGATCCTGGAGATCCGAGCCGCGAACAGCGCGTTTCCGACCGGCGACCGCGACGCCGAGCTGAACGTCTGGACCGCCCTCGCCGCCGTTCCCGCCGTGCGCAATCGCCGCGTCCACTTCCTGTTCGACGATCGCATCGTCATTCCGGGCCCGCGGGTCGTCGAGGGCACCGAAGCGATCGCGCGGGTGCTGCACGCGCCCGTGTTCGCCGGGGCGGGCGCCGGGCGCGAGCGATGAAAGTCCTGTTGTCGTGGAGCAGCGGCAAGGACAGCGCATGGGCGCTGCACGTGCTCCGGCGCGACGGCGTCCGCGTGGCCGGACTGCTGACGTCGCTGAACGAAGCGGCGGGACGGGTGTCGATGCACGGCGTCCGTGAAGACGTGCTGCGGGCACAGGCGGCGTCCGCGGGCCTGCCGCTGCAGGTCGTCCGCCTGCCCTGGCCGTGCACGAACGACATCTACGAGGAGCGTTTCGCCGCCGCGGTCGCGCAGGCGGTCGGGGAAGGCTACACGCACGTCGCCTTCGGCGACCTGTTTCTCGAAGACGTTCGCGCGTACCGCGAAACGCGCCTCGCCGGGTCGGGCCTCGCACCTTTGTTTCCGCTCTGGGGCATGCCCACGCCGGCGCTGGCGCGGGCGATGATCGCCGGCGGACTGCGGGCGCGGATTGCGACGCTCGATCCGCGGGTGATGCCGCGCGGACTGGTCGGCGCCGGATTCGACGAGGCGCTGCTGGCGCAGCTTCCCGCCGCCGTCGACCCCTGCGGCGAGCGGGGCGAATTTCACACGTGCGTGACCGCGGGACCGATGTTTGCGGCGCCCGTAAGGGTTACGGGCGGCGAGGTGGTCGAGCGCGAGGGGTTCGTGTACGGGGACCTGATGCTTCAGGCGGCGGCAGCCGCGCCGGGACCCGCGGCGGGATCGTGAGACGGCTGCCGCACGCGTCGCACGCGTAGATCGTCGAGAACCGTCCGTCGTGAACCAGGGTCAGGGGGCTGTCGCACTCGGGACAGCGGCGTTGGTTGTCGCGAACACTCATCGCTGCGATCGAGACTCGCTACGGATGCCCCCGGCACGGCTAAAGGAGTCAACGCGGTTCGTCGGCGCGCGTTGCCGTGCCGGGGACAATCCGAAGCAGGGTAGTGCGGCTCCTCCCGCCGGCACCATCCTGTCGAGACAGTATTTTTCCGGCCGATCACACGATCGCGGCAACCGGGCCTTCCCCGGCCCGCAGCCCGCGGACGGAGGCGGCATCGAGCAGCAGCTCTCCCGCCCACCTGAATACATTTCTGTCAGCAACATGCCACCGCATGGCGCGCATCCGCCGGGACTGTTCGGCGTGAGGCAGTGTCAGGGCGTCGGCGATCGCGTCGGCGACGTTGTCGATGTCGCATGGATTGATCAGCAGCGCGTCCGGCAGGTCGCGCGCGGCGCCGGCGAACCTGCTGAGCAGCAGCACCCCTTGCTCGTCGTCGCGCGCCGCGACGAACTCCTTGGCCACCAGGTTCATCCCGTCGTCCAGGCTGTTGACGTGACAGGCGTCGGCGGCGCGATACAGACGGAACACGTCGCACGGCTCGAGGTGGCGCTCGATCAGGATCACCGGCTGGTAGGCGCCGTCGCCGAATCGCTCGTTGATCGCCGCAGCCTGCGCGCGGACGCGTTCGCCGAGCTGCTGGTAGCGTTCGAGGCGCGTGCGGCTCGGAGCCGCGACCTGCACGAACACGGGGCGCGCGACCGTCGCGTTGCCGCGCGCGAGCAGCCGGCGGATCGCCGCGAGGCGCTCCTCGATGCCCTTGGTGTAATCGAGCCGGTCGACGGCGAGCATCATCGGCGCGTCTTCGTCGATCCCGAGCTCCGTTCGCACGATCCGCCGGCACTGTTCGATCGACGGCGACACGGCCGCCCAGCGGCTGGGCCATTCGATCGAGATCGGATACGTCCGCACCGACGCCGCGCCGTGCGGGCGCTGCACCACGCCGCTCCGCCGATTCACCGGCGCGTCTGCGAGCGGTTCCACGCACTCCAGGAACGCGCGCGCGTGATCGGGGGTCTGGAAGCCGACGATGTCGCTGCCGAGGAGACCTTCGACGAGCGCCTCGCCCTGCGGCAGGCGGCTGAAGCGCGCCGCGTTGGGCCATGGAATGTGCCAGAACGCCACGATCGTCGCGTTCGGCAGCCGCTCGCGGACGAGCGCGGGCAGCAGCGCGAAGTGGTAGTCCTGGACGAGAACGATCGGCCGCGGCCCGTGGGCCTCCGCGACCACCGCGTCAGCGAAGCGCCGGTTGACCCCCTGATAATGGCGCCAGTCGGAGCGGGTGAACCGCGGGCTCTCGAAGGCCAGGTGGCAGAGCGGCCACAGCGCGCCGTTCGAGAAGCCGTGATAGTAGCCGCGCTCCTCGCCGCGGGTCAGCCAGACGCGGCGCAGCGTGTAGCTGGCGCCGGCGTCGCCGACGCGGAGCCGGTCGGATCGATCCACTGTCGCCCGATCGGCCGAACCGGAGCCGTGCGCGATCCACGTTCCGCCGGTGGCGCGCAGGACGGGATCCAGCGCCGTGACGAGACCGCTGATCGGATGCCGGACGGCGATCGACCCGTCCGGCTCGAGCTCGTGCACGCACGGCTCGCGGTTGGCCACGACGATCAATTGCTGTCCGTCGAAGTGTTTGCGCAGCGCGGTCTTGAGCCAGCGGGGATTCCAGACGGTCATCATGGGTCACCTCGCCATGCGTGCGGCGCGGGCGGCGTGGTGCGCCGTCCGGGCGTTGTCCGCTTCCTGCACCACGCGCTCGAGCCAGGCCAGCCCGGCGCGTGGATCGCCGGGTTCGAGCACGATCGGATCGAGCGGCACGTCGACGTGCGGCGCGATCTCGAGCGCGCCGGCCCCCTCGACCGCGGCGGCGGTCAGCGCCGCGCCGAACGCCGTGCGATAGAGCGTGGTCAGCAGCGCGATCGCGGCCTGCGGCCCCTGGACCGCCGTCGCGACGTGGAAGTCCGCGCTGCGCCGGCAGGTGATTCCAGCGGCGTCGAGGGCGCGGAACAGCCGGCGCTCGGCCAGCGGATTGCCGCCGAGCAGCCGGAACGGCTCGCCGTACTCGCGCAGCTTCGCCAGACGCGCCTCGAGCAGTGAGACGCCGGATTCGCGCGCCACCTGCTCGACCGACATCTCGCTGAAGCCGATGACGCCGAGACTCAACCGGTCGGCCGCGCGTCGAAGCGTGTCGACGACCGAGTCGTAGGGGGTCGCGAACTCGACCGCGAGATAGCCGCCTACTCTGCGAGTGTTGTGAAGGTCGACGCCGAAATACCGCTCGGGCAGGAACGCGGCGCCGCCGCTTTCGCTCACGAACGGGTGGAAGATGCCAAAGGCCTGGCGCGTGCTCTCGACCTGCGCCCGGGTCCGCTCCGAGCAGAACACGAGCACGACGCGCTCGTGCGCCAGCATCTCGAGCGCCCGCGCCAGCGGTCCGCGCGCGTCGGCGGCCGGCACCGGCACGGCGTCGACATCCGCAAAGACGATGACTGGTGTTTTCCTCATGGGACCTTCCGACGATAGCGTCGCCGGCCGATCCGTCCCATCCGGTCGCCACAGTATTTGCCGCGGCGATCCGCTGTAAAAGCGGCTACCCGAACAGCGATGCCGCAGTCGAGAGCGGCGTAAGATGAACCGGTGATCTCCACGATCCGTGCCGCCATGTTCGCGGGATTCGGCCTGGTCGCGGGAATCTGGCTGTTCGCCGGGTACTACTTCGCCACCCGCATGGCCGAGCTCGAGCGTCGCTCGGCGGACATCAGCGCCCGCTACACCCGCGCGCAGGACCTGCTGACCACCGTTCGCGGCCACGTGCTGATGGGCTCGGTCTACGTGCGCGACGCGCTGCTCGACCCCAATCCGGCAACCGCCGAGCAGTACCGCCACCAGCTCGAGGAGAGCTATCACACCGCCGCCGAGGCATTGAAGGGCTACGTGCCGGTCATCGACGAGCCGGGAGAGCAGATTCGCATCGAGCGCCTGCGCCGCGAGCTGAACGAGTTCCGCCGGACGCTGTTCGAAGTGCTGTCGACCGACAACCGCGAATGGCCGGCCGAGGCGCGCAACCTGCTGCGGCGGCGCATCATGCCGCGGCGCGAAGTCGTCATGCACATCTCGGAGGAGGTGCAGGCGCTCAACCGCAGCGCCTTCGTTCAGCAGCAGGAAGACATCGCCTCGCTGTACCGCGCGACGCAGCGCCGCGTCTGGGAGACGGTGGGGCTCGCGCTGGCGGCGAGCGTCGCCATCGCACTGGTCGCGACGCTCTACGCCGGCCGGCTCGAGGAGCGGCTCAAGCGGCAGCGCGAACGCGACGTCGAGACGGCGCGCGACCTGCAGCGGCTCTCGTCGCAGCTGCTGACCGCGCAGGAAGAAGAACGGCGCAGCATCGCCCGGGAGCTGCACGATGAGGTCGGGCAGGTGCTCACCGCGATCAAAGTGGAGCTCGCGCTGGCGCAGCGCTCGGCGGAGGCCGCCGGCGTCAACGTGGACGGGCTCAACGACGCGCGCAAGATCGCGGAAGGGGCGCTCCACACCGTGCGCGACCTGTCACGGCTCCTGCATCCCTCGATGCTCGACGATCTCGGCCTGCCGGCGACGATCGACTGGTACCTGAAGGGCTTCGGACGGCGGCACGGCGTGCGCATCGAGCTGCTCCAGGACGGCATGAGCGAGCGGCTCGCGCCGGAGACCGAAGCGGGGATCTACCGAATCGTCCAGGAAGCCTTGACCAACGTCGCCAAGCACGCGCAGGCCACCACCTGCCGCGTCTTCCTCCAGCGCCTGACCCATTCGGTGCTGGTGACGATCGAGGACGACGGGGTGGGTTTCAGGCCGGATCAAGTCGGCGCGCCCGGCGCCTCGCGGGGCATCGGCCTCGTCGGCATCCGCGAGCGCGTCGCTCAGCTGCGCGGCGACCTGCGGCTCGAGAGCGGTCCGGGGAAAGGCACCCGGCTCACCGTGGAAGTGCCCGTCGACACGGGCGCGATGGAGGCGCTCGCTGGCTAAGCTCCGCATCATCCTCGGCGACGATCACACGATCGTCCGTCACGGCCTGCGCAAGATCCTCGAGGAGCGGCGTGACTGGGAGGTCGTGGCCGAAGCCGGCAACGGCCGCGATGCGGTCAGGAAGGTGCTCGACCTGGTGCCCGACATCGCCGTGCTGGACATCGGCATGCCGCAGCTGAACGGCATCGAGGCGACCCGGCAGATCGTGCGGCGCGCGCCGGCGGTGCGCGTGCTGATTCTCAGCATGCACGCCGACGAGGCGTACATCACGCAGGCGCTGCAGGCGGGGGCGAAAGGCTACCTGCTCAAAGACTCCGCGGACACCGACCTGATCCGCGCCGTCACCGACGTGGCCGACGGCCGCTCGTTCTTCAGTCCGGCGGTTGCGAAAGTGATGCTGGACGACTACGTGCGGCATCTCGCCGACAAAGGCATCGCCGATCGCTACGAAGCGCTCTCCGAGCGGGAACGGGAGATCTTTCAGCTGATCGCCGAGGGGCACAGCAACAAGGGCATCGCCGATCTGCTGTCGATCAGCCCCACCACCGTCGAGACCCACCGCGCCCGCATCCTGCAGAAGCTCGATCTCCACAGCACGGCGGAGATCGTCCTGTACGCGGTGCGGCGCGGCGTCATCTCCTAGACGCTCACCTGATGATGCGCAGGTTGGTCGGGGCGGTGAGCTTGCCCTTCTGCGTCACCGTCACCGAACGTCCGGCGATCGTCACGGTCGCCGTGCGCGATGCCGTGGTGGTGTTCGCCGGGACGACGATCGTCGCCGTGCCGTTGCCCGAACCGCTGCCCGTCAGCGTCATCCACGTGGGGGCGCCCGACGACGACCAGGCACACCCCCCCTGCGTCGTCACCGTCAGCGTCGTGGTGCCGCCCGTCGACGCCACCGTGACGGTTTCGGATGAGACCGTATAGGTGCACGCGGCGGTCGCCGTCTGGGTGACGGTGAAGGTATTCCCCGCGATCGTGAGCGATCCGGTACGGCTGGCGCCGGACGTGTTCGTCGCGACGACGAACGTGACCGTGCCATTGCCCCGTCCGGGTCCGGCATTGAGCACCGCGATCCAGCTGGTGTTGCTCTCGGCGGTCCACGCGCAGGTCGCGTCGGCGGTGACGGCGCTGCTGCCGAACCCGCCGTCGGAGGTGAAGGATCGGCTGGTCGGCGTCATCGTGGCCGTGCAGAGGACCGGCGCCGCCTGCGTCACGGTGAAGCTCGTTCCGGCGATGAGCAGCCGCCCGGTACGGGACGTCGTCCCGGGGTTGGGCGCCACCGTGAAGGCGACGGTGCCCGATCCGGTGCCGTTGGCGCCGGCGGTGATGGTTATCCACGTGGCGTCGCTGGTCGCCGCCCACGGACAGGTCGAGGCCGTCGTGACGGCGCTGCTTCCCGTGCCGCCGGCGCCGCTGAATCCCTGGCTCGAGGGAGAAATGGTGAACGAGCAGCCCGCGCCGGACTGCGTGACCGTGTAGGTCTTCCCCGCGATCGTGAGCGTTCCGACTCTCGTCGCCGATCCGGTGTACGACGCCACGATGAAGCTGACGGTGCCGCTGCCCTTGCCCGGGCCCGGATTGATCACCGCCACCCAGGCGACGTTGCTGACCGCATCCCACTCGCACGCCGCTTCCGCGGTTACCGTCGACGTCCCGAAACCGCCGTCCGCCGTATGCCAGCTGCTGGTGGACGAGAGGGTCGGCGTGCAGACACTCGGCGACGTCTGCGTGATCGTCACGGTCGCATCCGCGATCGTCAGCGTGCCGGTGCGGACGGTGTCGCCGGTGTTCGGCTCGATGGTGAACGCCGTGCTGCCGGACCCGGTTCCCGAACTGCCCTCGATGACGGTGATCCAGGAGGCGTTGCTGGTCGCCCTCCAGGCGCAGCCCTGCCCGGTGGTGACCGTGCTCACGCCGGTGCCGCCGCCGCCGGCGAAGTTCTGGTTCTTGGGCGAGACGCTGTGCGAACAGGTCGCGCCCGCCTGGTCGATCGTGAACGTCGACCCGGCGATCGTGAGCGTTCCGGTTCGCGCCAGCGTCGAGGTGTTGGCGGCGACGCTGAAGCCGACGCCGCCGGATCCCGACCCGGTCCCGCCGTTGGTGACAGTCACCCACGCCGCGTTGCTCGTGGCGCTCCAGGCACAGCCGGACCCCGCGGTGACCGCGCTGCTGCCGGTTCCGCCCGCAGCGGCAAACGACTGGCTGGTCGGAGCGATGCTATAGGAGCACGCCGCGTTGGCCTGCGTCACCGTGAAGGTCTTGCCGGCGATCGTCAGCGTGGCCGAGCGCGCGGTCGTCGCCGTATTCGCGGCCACGCTGAAGCCCACGACGCCGCCACCGGATCCGGAGGCGCCGCCGGTCACGGTGACCCAGGAGGCATTGCTCGCCGCGGTCCAGGCGCAGCCCGATCCCGCTGCCACGGTGCTGGCGCCGCTGCCGCCGGCAGCGGTGAACGACTGGCTGGACGGTGAAATGCTGTAGGTGCAGACCACCCCCGCCTGCGTGACGGTGAACGTGGCGCCGGCGATGGTGAGCGTCCCGGTGCGTCCGCTCGTCGACGGATTCTCGGCGACGCTGAAGCTCACGTTGGCGGAACCCGAGCCCGAGGCGTTGGACGTGACGGTGATCCACGAGACGTTGCTGGTCGCGTTCCACACGCAGCCGGAGCCGGCGGTCACGGCGCTGCCGCCGCTTCCACCTGCGGCGGAAAACGACGCGGAGAGCGGCGAGACCGCAGGCGTGCAGGGAACGCCGCCGAACGAGAACGTGTTCGTGCGCGTGCCGCCGCTGCGGCCTCCGGGGCCGACGGCCTCGACGACCGCCTCGTAGGTGACGCCGGTGGCGAGCGGCGTCGTCAGCAGCGAGACGAAGTCGAGGCGGATCATGCCGTCCGTGCCGGGCGACGGCTTGCCGAGATCGGCGCCGGACACCGGCCAGACCCCGCCGGCGACGAAGACCTCGATCGTGTACCGCTCGACCACCGGGGCGCCCGTGGTGGTCAGGGCGTTGTGCTGCGGGGAGGGGGTGAATTCGACGCGCCGCGCATCGACGATGCTCTGTGCACGCACGTCCAGCGCCGTCAGCAGCAGCGCCGCAAGCACGCACAGAACAACTCGCCAACTCGGTCGCAGGAACATGACCCCCCTGTTCCGGTCACAGGACCGGCGGGAGGCTCAGTGCAGATCCGGGGCCGACCGGTTCAGATCGCGTAAGCGGTTGAAATTGCGGGAGAAAGGTGCCGGGTCAGCCGGCAAACTGCACGGGAACCGATTTCGGAATCAGTCCTCGCTCGTACGCTTCCGTCATCAGGCGCTCGACCGCCTTCCGCCCGCGCTCCCCGTAGCCGAGCGTCAGGTCGTTGACGTACATGCCGACGAAGCGGTCGGTCTTCTCCTTGTCGAGGCCGCGGCCGAACTGCTGGGCGTAGTCGACCGCCTCGGCGCGGTGCGCCAGGGCGTAGGCAATGCTGTCGTGCAGCAGCTTCGAGACCCTGCGGATCATCTCGGGGCCGAGATCGCGCCGGATGATATTGCCGCCGAGCGGCAGCGGCAGCCCGCCGGTCCGCTCCGCCCACCACTCGCCGAGATCGACGATCTTGCGCAGGCCGTTGTCGCCGTAGGTGAGCTGCCCCTCGTGGATCAACAGCCCCGCGTCGGCGTGGCCGTCCTTCACGAACTGCTCGATCTGATCGAACGGCACGACGACCGGCTCGAAGTCCGGCTCGTACAGTTGCAGCGCGAGATACGCGGTCGTCAACGTTCCGGGGATCGCAATCTTCCGCCCCTTGACGCCGCCTGCGCCGGCGCCGCTGCCGCCGGATGTGCCGGCGGCGGAGGCGGGGCGGGAAACGACGATCGGACCGTAGTTGTCCCCCATGCTCGCGCCGTGCGGCAGCAGCGCGTACTTGTCGAGCAGGTGCGCATAGGCGTGGAAGGAAACCGCGGTGACCTCGTACTTGCCCTCGAACGCGGCGCGATTCAGCGTCTCGATGTCCGAGAGGACCTGGTCCACTTCGATGCCGCCGGTGTCGACCGCGCCCGACGCCAGACCGAAGAACATGAACGCGTCGTCGGAGTCGGGACTATGCGCGACGGTTATCCTCTGGGCCATCCAACGAGTGTAGCAGACGCTTCACGCCCGCGGGCCCGTTGACGAAGAACTCCGCGCCGGACGCGCGGTCGCTCGCGGAGATCGTCATGCCCTCGGGACCGACGGCGCGGAACGCATCTTCGTCCGTCACGTCGTCCCCCACGTAGACGGTGAACGTCGGGCCGTGCACCCGCTCGATGCGCTCGCGGATCCACTGCAGCGCGCTGCCCTTGTGCCAGGAGATGCCGGGCAGCAGCTCGACGACGCAGGAGCCCGGCAGCACGCGCAGGCGTCCGGCATCGAGGTGCTCGCGCGCGGCGTCCATGAAGAGCGATTGCGAGACGATGCGCACCGCCGGCGCCGCTTCGCGAAAGTGCAGCGCGATGGAGAACACCTTGTCTTCGATGAAGACGCCGGGCAGCGCCGGGAGGTGCGGCCGCATGGCCCCGGCGATCGCCCGCATCGTCGCCGTCGCCGCGGCAGCCTCGGGATGCATGAAGGTCTCGCCCGGCGCGTGGATCTCGAGCCCGTGGAAGCCGGCGACGTAGACCTCGCCGGGAATCTTCAGCCGCTTCTCGAGATCGGGC
This sequence comes from Vicinamibacterales bacterium, assembly GCA_035699745.1. Taxonomy (NCBI): domain Bacteria; kingdom Pseudomonadati; phylum Acidobacteriota; class Vicinamibacteria; order Vicinamibacterales; species Vicinamibacterales bacterium. The sequence continues at coordinate 87,578 of DASSPH010000067.1, read as the reverse complement.
AGCCGCCGGCCGCTGATGATGCCGACCGTCGACTTCGGCTTCAGCGCGAGCGACGCGAGCAGGGCGCGCACCTCGTCGTCCAGGCCGACCGCGCCGGGATCGGGCAGGAAGGGCGTGAGAGTGCCGTCGAAGTCGAACAGCAGCAGCAGGTGCCGGCCGCAGCGGCGGCGAACGAGCTCCGAGGCCGCGACCTGCGCGTTCATACTGCCATTGTCACGCCACCCGCCCGAACCACGACCGGCGCCCGCTCTGGATGCGCTGCAGGTTGTCGAGGATCTCGGAGGCCCACGCGAAGACACTGCGTCCGGCGACGGCGCGGCGCAGACGCCGCATCCGGCGCATGCGCTCCTCCGGCGGCATGCTGATCGCCCGGCGCAGCGCGTCGATGAAGCCGCGGCCGTCGTAGGGATTGATGATGATCGCCTCGCCGAGCTCCTGCGCCGCGCCGGTCAGCTCGCTGAGCACGAGGACGCCGTCTTCGTCGTTGCGCGCGGCGACGAACTCCTTCGCCACCAGGTTCATGCCGTCGTGCAGCGAGCTGACGATGCAGAAGTCGGCGAGCTGATAGAGGGCGACGAGGCGCCGCAGCTTCAGCGCCCCCTTGCGATAGCGGATCGGGCCGTCGGCCGGCCCGCGTCCGTAGCGGGCGTTGATGTCGGCGACGCGGGCGTCGATCTCTTTTTCCAGCGACGCGTAGCTTTCGAGCCGGGAACGCGACGGCACGCCGATCTGGACGAAGAGCAGCTGTGCCGCGAGCTCGGGAGATTCGGCGAGCAGGCGATCGATCGCGTCGAGCCGCTCCGGGATCCCCTTCGTGTAGTCGAGCCGGTCGACCCCGATGCCGACGATCGGCGCGGCGATGCGCAGCTCGCGGCGCAGCCGATCCTTCTCGACCAGCAGCCGGGGATCGCGCGCGGTGGCGTTGATGCGATCGAAGTCCACGCCGATCGGGACGGCGACGACGTGCACGTCGCGTCCGGCGAGGCGTACGCCGCCGGTGGTCGTCTCGAGGCGCAGCTCCTCGCGCACGGCGGCGAGAAAGTTGCGGCGATCGCGTTCGAGCTGAAAGGCGATGAGATTGTTCGCGAGCAGCCCTTCGAGGATCTCGCGCCGCCACGGGCACATGCGCAGCCGATCGGCGCTGGGCCACGGGATGTGCCAGAAGATCGCGGTCCGCGCGTTCGGCTTGAGACGGCGCAGCTCGCCGGCGACGAGCGCGAGGTGGTAATCCTGGATGAACACGGGCGTGCCGTCGGCCAAATCCTCCGCGACCGCTTCGGCGAAGCGCTGGTTCACCGACTGATACGCCGCCCAATCCTCCGCGCGGAACACCGGCTTCACGTGCACGGTGTGGCACAGCGGCCAGAGGCCCTCGTTCGAGAAGCCGCCGTAGTAGCGCTGCTCTTCCTCGTCGGTGAGCCAGATGCGATGGAGATCGTAGGCGGGGGCGTCGGGCGGCACGCGCACGCGGTCGCGCGGATCGCAGACCTGACGATCGGCCTCGCCGGCGCCGTGCGCGATCCAGGTGCCGCCGCGTTCGCGCATCAGCGCGTCGAGCGCGACGGCGACGCCGCCGGTGGTCGGCACGGCGGCCACCGATCCGTCCTCGGCCGTTTGATGAAGATAGGGCTCCCTGTTGGAAACGACTATGAGCACTCTCAGTGCGAGAGCAAGGTCGTTGCCAGCAGGGCCGTGACCACGGCTGAGACGCGTTCGATCGCGTAATCGACGTCGGCCTCGGTCGTCGAACGGCCGAGTCCGAAACGGATGGAGGCGGCCGCCATGTCGGAGGTCGCGCCGATCGCCTGCAGGACGTGCGAGGGCGCCTGGCTGCCCGAGGCGCAGGCGGATCCGGTGGATACGGCCAGATCGCCGAGCGCCATCAGCAGGCGCTCTCCTTCGATGCCGTCGAAGCTGATGTGCAGGTTGTGCGGCAGCCGCTGCTCGAGCGTGCCATTGACGCGCAGGCCGGGCACGCGGGCGCGGAGTCCGTGGAGCAGCCGGTCGCGCAGCGTGCTCAGGCGCGCCGCTTCCCCGGCCATCTCGACGCGGCAGATCTCCGCCGCACGGCCGAGACCGACGATCCCCGGCACGTTCAGGGTGCCCGAACGCACGCCGTTCTCCTGCCCGCCGCCGACCGCCTGCGGCGCGATCGCGATCCGCGGCCGCGCCTTGCGGATGAACAGCGCGCCGCAGCCCTTGGGACCGTAGAACTTGTGCGCGGTGAGCGACAGCAGATCGACGTTCATCGCCCGCACGTCGATCGGCACCTTGCCGGCCGCCTGCGCGGCGTCGGTGTGAAACAGCGCGCCGTGCTCGCGCACGATCGCGCCGAGCGCCGCCATCGGCTGCACCGTGCCGATCTCGTTGTTCGCCGCCATCACGCTGACGAGCACCGTCTCGGGGCGCAGCGCGCGCTTCAGCGCCGCCGGATCGACCAGCCCGCCGCTGTTCACGCCGAGGATCGTGACCGCGCATCCGGCGGTCTCGAGGCCGCGGCACACGTCGAGCACCGACTTGTGCTCGATCGCGGTCGTGATCACGTGGCGCGGCCCGTCGCCGCGCGCCGCCGCCACGCCGCGGAGCGCGAGGTTGCTCGACTCGGTCGCGCCGCTGGTGAACACGATTTCGCCGGCAGAGGCGTTGATCAGCGCCGCCACCTGGGCCCGCGCCGCTTCGACCGCGTCGCGCGCGTCCCAGCCCCAGGCGTGCTGCTTGCTGTTCGGATTGCCGAACCGCTCGGTGAAGAACGGCAGCATCGCCTCGAGGACGCGCGGATCCACCGGCGTGGTGGCGTGGTAATCGAGGTAGAGGGGCTTCACGTGGTCACCGCGTGCCGCGCGACAGGGTCATCGGCATGACCTCGGGCGGCGGCGGCGGGATGTCGCTGGAGATCTCGGCCAGCGAGCACTCGGCGAGCGCGGACAGAATCCGATCCTTGATCCGCCAGAGCGGATCGCGGACGTTGCACTTGACGAACTGCTCGCACTGCTCGTCCTCCGTGGAGCAGGCGGTGACCGTCAGCGGACCGTCGATCGCCTGGATGATGTCGGCGACGGAGATCGAGGTCGTGGCGCGCGACAGCGTGTAGCCGCCGCGCGTGCCCTGGTGCGAGGTGAGCAGCCCGTGGCGCGCGAGGCGCTGCAGCACCTTGGCCATCAGCTCGATGGGAATGTCGTACTGTTCGGCGATCTCACGGGCACTCGTCGAGGCCGACGCGGAGTCGGTCTTCCGGGCGAGGTGCTTCATCGCCATCAGCGCGTAATCCGCCTTCTTAGAGAGTCGCAGCATCGTTAACGCCTCTCCGTCACCACATCCCCAGCTGCAGTTTCGCCGCGTCCGACATCCGATCCCTGGTCCAGGCAGGCTCCCACACGACCTCGACGGCCGCGTCCGTGACGCCGGCGACGCTCTTCGCCGCGTCGGCGACCTGCCCCGGCAGCACCTGCGCCGCCGGGCACGCCGGCGCGGTCAGCGTCATCTTGATCGCCGCCACTCCGTCGGCGGTGACGAACACGTCGTAGATGAGCCCCAGCTCGAGGATGTCGACCGGGATCTCCGGATCGTAAACCCTCTTGAGCGCCGCGTGAATGGCGGGGCGCAAGGCCTCCGTTCTCGCCGGATCGGCCGCGAGACCCTCCAGCTGGCTGCCACCGTCAGGCGGAAGATCCGCAGGCTGCTCGGGGATCATGGGAAGGTTCTTCATGCTTGAGCGCCCGACCAGCAGGCCGGGCTGTCTGGTTCATTCCGTGGACGTACGGCGTTCGTCATTGAACGCCGCTTTCAGCGTGTGCCAGGCGAGACTCGCGCACTTCACCCGCACGGGGAACTCGCGAACGCCGGCCAGCGACGACAGCTTCCCCATCTCTTCGATCGGCTGGTCGGGCGGGGTCGTGACCATCCGGTGGAAGCGCGCGAACAGCGCCTCCGCCTCCGCCTTCGTCCGCCCCTTGACCGCATCGGTCATCAGCGACGCGGAGGCTTTGGAAATCGCACACCCCGCCCCCTCGAACGACACGTCCTCGATCGTCTCGCCGTTCAGCTTCAGATACAAGGTCAGGCGGTCGCCGCACAACGGGTTGTAGCCTTCGGCCGTGTGGCTGGCGCCGGCGAGCGCGTGGAAGTTCCTCGGCCGCCGATTGTGATCGAGGATGACCTCCTGGTAGAGGTCCGCGAGGTCGGACATCAGGCGAAGACCTCCCGGACCCGGCGCAGCGCCCGCGCCAGCGCCTCGACCTCCGCCACCGTGTTGTACATCGCCAGCGACGCGCGCGCGGTCGCCGGCACGCCGAAGCGTTCCATCACCGGCTGCGCGCAGTGATGCCCGGTGCGGATGGCGATCCCTTCGCGGTCGACGATGGTGCCGATGTCGTGAGGATGCACGCCGTCCATGACGAACGAGACGATGCTGCCCTTCTGCCGCGCGGTGCCAATCAGCCGCACGCCGGGAATGTCCGCCAGCGCGGCGGTGGCGGCGGCGAGCAGCTCCGCTTCGTGCGCCGCGATCCGATCGAAGCCGATGGCGTCGATGTAATCGAGGGCGGCGTGCAGACCGATCGCGCCGGCCATGTGCGGCGTTCCGGCCTCGAACTTGTAGGGCAGCGTGTTCCAGGTGCTGCCCTCGAAGCTCACCGAGGCGATCATGTCGCCGCCGCCGAGAAACGGCGGCATCGCCTCGAGCCGCGCTTCGCGGCCGTAGAGGACGCCGATGCCGGTCGGCCCGTACAGCTTGTGGCCGGTGGCCACCAGGAAATCGCAGCCGAGATCGCGGACGTCCACGCGCATGTGGTACGCCGCCTGGGACGCGTCGACCAGCACCGGCACGCCGCCGGCGTGCGCCAGCCGCACGATGTCGCGCACCGGCGTGACGGTGCCGAGCGCGTTCGACATGTGCGTGATCGCCAGGAGCCGCGTCCGCGGCGTCAGCCTGCGCTCGAGCTCGTCGAGCATCAGCTCGCCGCGGTCGTCGATCGGCGCCACCGCCAGCCTCGCCCCGGCAGCGGCACACGCCATCTGCCAGGGGACGATGTTGGAGTGATGCTCCATCGCCGAGACCAGAATCTCGTCTCCGGGCGCGAGCAGCGGCCGCGCGAACGACTGCGCGACCAGGTTGATCCCCTCGGTGGCATTCCGGGTGAAGACGATCTCGTGCGTCGAGGCGGCGTTGAAGAATGCCCGCACGCGCTCGCGCGCCCCCTCGTACGCGGCTGTGGCCCGCTCGCTCAACTCGTGCACGCCGCGGTGCACGTTGGCGTTGATCCCGGTGTAGTACGACAGGATCGCGTCGAGCACCACCTGCGGCTTCTGCGTGGTGGCGGCGTTGTCGAGATAGACCAGCGGCCGGCCGTGCACGGTGCGGGACAGGATCGGAAAGTCCGCCCGCACGCGGTCGACGTCGAAGCGGGCGCCGGGCTGCGCGCCGGCGCGAACGTCACTGCGAGCCGCGACGGTGTCGGGGGTCATGGCTTCTTCGAATCGACTTCCGCCAGGTCCCGGGCGAGCTGTTCGAACAGCTCCGCCTCGAGCGCGGCGCGAAGCGGCTCCACCTGCACGCCGTCGAGCACCTGCCCGGCGAACGCGTGGATCAGCATGTCGCGCGCCTCGGCATAGGTGAGGCCGCGCGCCCGCAGGTAGAAGATGGCGTCGTCGTCGAGCTGCCCGATCGCGGCGCCGTGCGTGCACTTCACGTCGTCGGCGAAGATCTCGAGCTGCGGCTTGGTGTTGATCGTCGCGCCGTCGCTGAGGAGCAGCGCGCGGTTGGTCTGCTTGGCGTCGGTCTTCTGCGCATCCTGGCGGACGATGATCTTGCCGTTGAAGACGGCGCGCGCCGAGCCGCCGAGGATGCCCTTGTAGATCTCGTGGCTGCCGCAGTGCGGCTTGGCGTGGTCGATCGTGGTGTGATTGTCGATCAGCCGCTCGCGGTCGGCGAGGTACAACCCGTTCAGGGTGCAGTCCCCTCCCTCGCCGTCGAGAATCGCGAACGCGTCGTTGCGCACGAGCCGCCCGCCCAGCGCGAAGGAGTGCGACGAGAAGCGCGCGCTGCGCGAGGTATGGGCGTAGAGGCTGGCGATGTGGAACGCGTCGAGCGATTCCTGCTGCACCTTGTAGTGATCGACGCCGGCGTTCTCGCCGACGAACACTTCCGAGACCGCGTTGTTGAAGTAGGTCTCTCCCGAGACGCCGATGTAGCTCTCGACGATCCGCGCCTGCGCGTTCGCGCCGGCCACCACCAGGGTCCGCGGATGCGCCACGACCGTCGCGGCGTCCGCCCCGGTCACGAAGACGATGTGGATCGGCGCGTCGACGACCACGCCGTCGGGCAGATAGACGAACGCGCCGTCCTGGACGAACGCGGTGTTGAGCGCGGTGAAGCTGCGGCTGGTGAAATCCGCGATCTGGCCGAAGTAGCGCTGCACCACGTCGGCATGGTCCTTCAGCGCCACCGCCAGCGATCCGGCCTGAACGCCCGGGGGCAGCCCCTTGACCCGCGACAGCGTCGTGTCGAACCGGCCGTTGACCACGACCAGCCGCGCCGGCGCATCGATGCAGGCGAACCCGGTCAGCCGATCGGCGGCGCCGGAGATCGGCCCCGCCGGCGCGAAGTCGAACGAGTTGAGCGCCGACACGTTGGTGAAGCGCCACTCCTCGTCCCGCACCGTGGGGATGCCGAGCGCGGTGAACCGCGCCGCCCCGCGCGACCGGAGATCGTCCAGCCATCGCGGACCGCCGTGAGGACGTTTTTCCATCGCTTGTGCAAATGCGGTCGGCTTTTCGGCTACTTGCGTCATGTTGTCCAGATCTCAGCTCTCGGCTGTCTACGCCGCGTCAATCCACCCATACCCCTTGGCTTCCAGCTCCAGCGCCAGCTCCTTGCCGCCGGACTTCACGATCCGGCCGCCGCTCAGCACGTGAACGAAGTCCGGCACGATGTAGGTGAGCAGCCGCTGGTAGTGGGTGACGACGATGAAGGCGCGGTCCGGGGAGCGCATCGCATTCACGCCGGCGGCGACGAGCTTCAGCGCGTCGATGTCGAGGCCGGAGTCGGTCTCGTCGAGAATCGCGAGCCTCGGCTCGAGCAGCGCCAGCTGGAAGATCTCGTTGCGCTTCTTCTCGCCGCCCGAGAACCCTTCGTTCACCGCGCGCTTGAGCATCGAGTCGTCGATCTCGAGCAGCTTCGCCTTCTCGCGGACCAGCGCGATGAACTCCATGGCGTCGAGCTCCGGCTGGCCGAAGTGCTTGCGCCTGGCGTTGAGCGCCGCCTTGAGGAAGTTGGCGTTGTTGACGCCGGCGATCTCCACCGGGTACTGGAACGCCATGAACACTCCCTCGCGGGCGCGTTCGTCCGGATCCATCGCCAGCAGATCCCTGCCTTCGAACCGCACCTCGCCGCCCGTCACCTCGTACTGAGGATGGCCGGACAGCGCCCGGGCGAGCGTGCTCTTCCCCGAGCCGTTGGGGCCCATGATGGCGTGGACCTCGCCCGCGTTCACGTGGAGATCGAGCCCTCTCAGGATCTCCTTGCCTTCGGCGCTCACCTGCAGATTCTTGACGTCGAGCATACTCATTCGTTCATCTCCGAGGGGCGTCGCCCCTCGGACTCCCCTGCACGTTCTCTCGTGGCTCGCTGGCGGCGCACGCTCGCGCCGCTAGCCGACCGATCCTTCCAGACTGACGCTGAGAAGCTTCTGGGCTTCCACCGCGAACTCCATCGGCAGCTCGCGGAACACTTCCTTGCAGAACCCGCTGACGATCATGTTGATCGAGTCTTCGAGGGTCAGACCCCGCTGGCGGCAGTAGAAGATCTGGTCCTCGCCGATCTTCGACGTCGACGCCTCGTGCTCCACCTTCGCCGAGGTGTTGCGGATCTCGAGGTAGGGGAAGGTGTGGGCGCCGCACTTGTCGCCGATCAGCAGCGAGTCGCACTGCGAGTAGTTGCGCGCGTTCTGCGCGTTCTTGCCGATCCGCACCAGGCCGCGGTAGGTGTTCTGGCCGTGGCCGGCGGAGATGCCCTTCGACACGATCGTCGAACGGGTGTTCTTCCCGAGGTGCACCATCTTGGTGCCGGTGTCCGCCTGCTGCCAGTTGTTGGTGGTCGCGACCGAGTAGAACTCGCCGATCGACCCGTCACCCTGCAGGATGCAGCCCGGGTACTTCCAGGTGATCGCCGAGCCGGTCTCGACCTGGGTCCAGGTGATCTTCGAACCGCGCCCCTGGCACAGACCGCGCTTGGTCACGAAGTTGTAGATCCCGCCCTTGCCTTCCTTGTCGCCCGGGTACCAGTTCTGGATCGTCGAGTACTTGATCGTCGCGTCGTCGTGGGCGACGAGTTCGACCACCGCCGCATGGAGCTGGTTCTCGTCGCGCATCGGCGCGGTGCAGCCTTCGAGATAGCTCACGTACGATCCTTCGTCGGCGATGATCAGCGTCCGCTCGAACTGGCCCGTGTCCTTCGCATTGATGCGGAAATAGGTCGACAGCTCCATCGGGCAGCGCACGCCCTTCGGCACGTAGACGAACGAGCCGTCGCTGAACACCGCGGAGTTCAGCGCGGCGAAGAAGTTGTCGGTGTGCGGCACGACCGAGCCGAGATACTTCTTCACCAGCTCCGGGTGATGCTGCACCGCCTCGGAGAACGACATGAAGATGATCCCCATGCTCCCGAGCTTCTCGCGGAAGGTCGTCGCCACCGAGACGCTGTCGAACACGGCGTCGACCGCCACCCCGGCGAGCAGCTTCTGCTCCTCGAGCGGGATGCCCAGCTTGTCGAAGGTGCGCTTCACCTCGGGATCGACTTCATCGAGGCTGTTCAGCGCCTTCTTCTTCTTCGGCGCGGCGTAATAGCTGATGTCCTGGTAGTTGATCGGGTCGTACTTGACGTTCTGCCAGGTCGGCTCCTTCATGGTCAGCCACAGGCGATACGCCTTCAGCCGCCACTCGAGCAGCCATTCGGGCTCGTTCTTCTTCTGCGAGATGAGCCGGACGACGTCCTCGTTGAGGCCCTTGGGGATCGACTCGGTCTCGACCTCGGTGACGAAGCCGTACTTGTACTCGCGGTTGGCGAGTTGTTCGATGGTTTCAGTGGCTGTGGACATGGTTGGCTCTGTGACCCCGCCGCAAGTGACCGACCAGCGCTGCGGTCGCAGCGGGCCGCGAAGCAGCGCGCGTCATACGCTGAAAGAGGTCCCGCACCCGCACGAGGATTTCGCGTTCGGGTTGTTGAAGATGAAGCCCTTGCTCACCAGGCTGGTGTCGTAGTCGAGCGTGGTGCCGTCGAGGAAACGGAAGCTGCGGGGGTCGACGAAGACCTTCGAACCGTCCGAACCCTCGAACACGTGATCCCCTTCCCTCGGCGCGGCCTCCCAGGCGAACGTATAGCTGAGGCCGGAGCATCCACCCGCCTTGATGCCGATACGCAGGCCGCCGTCCGGGATCCCGTTTTTCGCGGTCATTTTCCGGATGAGCTTTGCGGCGTTGTCGCTGATCTGAAGCATGACTCCCAGCGGGCCGGCGAAACACCGACCAGAAGAGTCCTATATTAACATCTTCAGACCCGATTTGTAACCAGTTAGTAACGGCTGAGGGAAGGGTCTATCTCGTTGATCCAGTTGAGGATGCCGCCGGACAGATTCACCGCGCCGGTAAATCCCTCCGCCCGGAGCAACCCCACCGCGCGGGCGCTGCGCGCGCCGGATTTACAGTGCACGACGATCTCCTGGCCGCGCCGCAGCTCGCCCAGGCGGCGCGGCAGCTCGCCGAGCGGAATCAGCACGGCTCCGGGCAGACTGCAGATCGCCGCCTCGAACGGCTCGCGCACGTCGAGAATCATCGGCGCCGTGCCCGCGTCCATCCTCGCCTTCAGTTCGCGCGCAGTCATCGCCGGACCCGATCCGGATCTGTTGCCTGCTCCCGTTTCACAGAACGCGCCGGTCTCGCGAAGCTCCGTGATCGTCGGACGCGAACCGCAGATCGGGCAGTCGGGATCCCTGCGGAGCTTCAGTTCCCGGAACCGCATCTTCAACGCGTCGTAAACCAGAAACCGGCCGACCAGCGGTTCGCCGATCCCGAGGATCAACTTCAGCGCCTCGGTCGCCTGAATCGTGCCGATGACGCCTGGCAGGACGCCGAGCACGCCTGCTTCGGCGCAACTGGGGACCAGGCCTTGCGGCGGCGGTTCGGGATGCAGACACCGGTAGCAGGGACCGCCGGGCGCCGCGAAGACGGCGGCCTGCCCCTCGAACCGGAAGATGCTGCCCCAGGCGTTCGGCCGCCGGAACAGGACGCACGCGTCGTTGACGAGATACCGCGCGGGAAAATTGTCGGTGCCGTCGACGACGACGTCGAACGCCTCCACCAGCGTTCGCGCGTTCGCCACCGAAAAGCGCGCCTCGAACGTCTCGACGCGGACCTCCGGATTGAGCGCTTCGATCCGCGCCTTCGCCGACGCGAGCTTCGAACGCCCGACGTCCGCGGTGCCGTGAATGATCTGCCGCTGGAGGTTGCTGAAATCGACGACGTCGAAGTCGACCAGGCCGAGGGTGCCGATGCCGGCCGCGGCCAGGTACAGCGCCGCGGGGGATCCCAGTCCGCCGGCGCCGACGCAGAGCACACGGGCCCGCTTGAGCAGGCGCTGTCCTTCGGCGCCCAACTCGGGCAACAGCAGGTGGCGGCTGTAGCGCTGCAGCTCGCCCGGGGTCAGCTCCGGAAGGGTCATCGACGAAATGATCATATCCCTCTTGAGGTTACGGATCCTTTCGCCTAAACTTCGTGCATCGTGATCATTGCCGTCCTGGTGCTCGCCGCGCTCTGCTGCGCCGCCGCGGTCTGGGCACTGCGCGCCGAGCGCCGCGCCGCCACGCTCGCGGCCGAGCTGACCGCCGAACGCCGGGCCACCACCGAGAAGCTGGCGCTGCTCGACACCGCGCGCGAGTCGCTGAAAGACACGTTCACGGCGCTGTCCGCGGACGCGCTCCGGCAGAACAACCTGTCGTTCCTGCAGCTCGCCGGAACGTCGTTCGAGCCGGTGAAGACCTCGCTCGACAAGCTGGGCGCGCACCTGCGTGAGACCGAACGCGAGCAGTCGGCGCTCAAGGGCCATCTGCAGTCGGTCAGCGAGACGCAGGAGCTGCTGCGGATGCAGACGCAGCAGCTCGTGAACGCGCTCAAGTCGCCGAACCAGCGCGGCCGATGGGGGGAAATCCAGCTCCGCAACATCGTCGAACGCGCCGGCATGGCGCAGTACTGCGGCGACTTCAGCGAGAAGAATTTCTTCGAGGACGCCGCCGGGCGCCGCTCGATCCCCGACATGACGGTGCAGCTGCCGAACGGCGCCTGCATCGTGATCGATTCGAAGGTGCCGATCGACGCCTATCTCAACGCGGTGGATGCGCCTGACGCGACGCGGCGCGACGCGCTGCTGCGCGATCATGCGCGTCAGGTCCGCGAGCACATCAAGGGGCTGTCGGCCAAGAGCTACTGGGCGAAGTTCACGCCGACGCCCGAGCTGGTGGTGATGTTCCTTCCCGGAGAACCGCTGTTCAGCGCCGCGCTGCAGCACGACTCCACGCTGTTCGACTTCGCCGCGGACCAGCGCGTCATCCCCGCGTCGCCGCTCACGCTGCTGGCGCTGCTGCGCACCGTCGCGTCCGCCTGGCAGCAGCAGCGCCTCACGCAGAGCGCCGAGGAGGTGCGGGCGCTCGGCGCCGAGCTGTACGATCGGCTGGCGGTGATGGCCGACAACCTGCAGTCCGTCGGCTCGAATCTGAAACAGGCGGGTGCGGCCTACGACCGCTTCATCGGCTCGCTGGAGTCGCGCGTGCTCGTCACCGCCCGCAGGTTCAAGGAGATGGGCGTCACCGCCGCGAAGGAGATGCCGGAGCTCGATCCGGCCCGCGTGGAGCTGCGCGAAATCCGCGCCCCGGAGCTGCGGGCGCCGGTTCAGGAATCGCTGATAGAGGACGCCAGCACTTCGCCGGTCACGGTAAGCCGATAGCCGCGGGGGATCGCGGCTAGCGGATGCCCGCGGTGAGCAGCACGCGGGCGCGGACTTCGATCTCTCCCGCCTCCACCGGCACCGCCTGCGCCGCGCGCGACTCCATCATCGCCATGTTCACCGGCATCGGACGCGGGATGTCGACCATGTCGCGCTGCTCTTCGATGCGGATCACGCGATCGATGGCGAGCCCGGCTCCCGAGGCGGCCGCGCTGGCGCGGTTGCGCGCGTCCTGCACCGCGAGGCGCAGCGCCTCGCGCTCGACCGCGTCGCGGTTCTGGAGATCGAAGCGCACGCCGCTCACGTTCGTCGCCCCGGTCCCGACCGCGGCGGCGATCACGTCGCCGGTCTTCGCCAGCGTGTCGATCCGCACCTGCACCTGGTTGCGCGCGACGTAGCCGCGGAGCGTCTGCCTGCCGTTGGCGTAGTCGAACTCCGGCTGCAGGTGGTAGCCGGTCGTCTGCACCGCGTCAGCGGGAATGCCGGACGACTTGATGCGATCGATCACGGCCGTCATCGCCTCGGTGTTGAGCCGCTGGGCCTCCGCGGCGGTGCGGGCGCGGCTCTCCGCGCCGATCGTGACCCACGCCCGATCCGGCGCGCGCTTCACGACCGCCTCGCCGGTGGTGACGATCACCGGCGGGCCCGCAGGCGGCGGGGCCTGTTGGGCGAGCGCCGGGGCGCTGAGCAGAACGAGTGCAACGGCGAGCGACTTCATGGCTGCTACCTTTCTGGATCACGCCGAACACGCCACGCGAAACCCGATCGCGTACGAGTAGGTGTCCGGCGGCACCTTGTGCCGGTGACTGCACGACAGCATCCGCACGTCGGCGACGAGCCAGCTGCCGCCCCGCAGCACGCGCAGCTGCCCGGACGCGGCGCCGGTGGGATTCCGCTGCGGCTCGGTCCGGTAGTATCGCGCATCGTACCAGTCGTGCACCCATTCCCAGACGTTCCCCGCCATGTCGAACAGCCCGAACGCATTCGGCGGATAGGTCCGGCATGGCGTCGTGCCTTGAGCGGATCGCGCCGCCGGATCGGCGAGGAAGTTCGCCATGTTCCGGTCGAGCCGATCGCCCCACGGATATCTTTTTGACTCCGTGCCGCCTCGAGCGGCCTTTTCCCACTCCGCCTCCGTCGGCAGGCGGAACGGCCGGCCGGTGATCGCCGACAGCCACGCGCAATACGCGGCCGCATCGTCGTGCCGCACGAGCGTGACCGGGTGATCGCCGCGGTCGGGAGGGTAATGCCCCTGATCCCAGACGTAGGGCTTGCCGGCCTGCCGGAAGGCGCGCTCGCGTTCGGCACCGCCGGCCTTCACCACCAGCGGCAGCTCGTAGATCGCCGGCGCGCGATGCCCGGTGTCGCGAACGAAGCGCGCGTACTCGGCATTGGTGACCGGCTGCACGCCGAGCAGGAAGTCGTCGACGTGGACGCGATGGACGGGACGTTCGTCCTCCTCCGCGTCCTCTGAGCCCATGAGGAATTCGCCGGCCGGAATCAGCGCGAGTTCGGGCGCCAGGTCACTCGTCATGCAGCGCGACAAGAGGATACACTGGCGGCGTGAAGCTCGAAACTTTCGCGCTCGAGCGCGTGCAGTCGATCTGGGAGAACCGCGTCGCCTGGAATCTGTCGGAGAGCGGCGTGCACCCGCTGCGCGTGTCGGAATTGCTGCGCACGCCCGAGAACCAGGCCGCCGTGCTCGCGCTCGAGCTCGGCTATCCCCAGACCAACGGCACCATCGAGCTGCGCGAGCTGATCGCCGCGATGTATCCGGGCGCCACGCACGATCACGTCGAGGTGACCAACGGCGGATCGGAAGCGAACTGCATCGTGCTGATGCGGCTCGTGTCCCCCGGCGACGAGATCGTCTTTCTCTCGCCCAATTACCTGCAGGCCCGCGGTCTCGCGCAGGCGCTCGGCGCCACGGTACGGTCGTGGCGGCTCCGCGAGACGGGCAGCGGTGAGGCGGCGCGCTGGGCTCCCGACCTCGACGAGCTGCGCGCGCTGGTCTCGCCGAAGACCCGCGCGATCCTCATCTGTAATCCGAACAATCCCACCGGCGCGCGGCTCACGGCGGCGGAGCTCGAGGAGATCGGGCGCCTCGCCGCCGGCGTCGGCGCCTGGGTCGTCTCGGACGAGATCTACCGCGGCGCGGAGCGCATCGCCGACGACACGCCGACGATGTGGGGCCGTTACGAGCGCGTGGTCGTCACCAGCGGACTGTCGAAGGCCTACGGACTTCCCGGGCTGCGCATCGGATGGGCCGTCGCGCCGCCGGCGCTGATTGACGAACTGTGGGCGGTGCACGACTACACCACCATCGCGCCCGGCGGGATCAACGACCGCCTGGCGCGCATCGCGCTCGAGCCCGAGCGCCGCGCGGCGCTGCTGGCGCGGACGCGGGGCATCATCCGGACCAACTACCCGCTCGTACGACGCTGGCTCGAGCGCCAGGACGGGCTGACGCACCTCGCGCCCGAAGCCGGCGCCATCGTGTTCGTCCGCCACGACTCGCCCCGGCCCTCGTCGCAGCTCACCGAGCGTCTGCGCGAGGAGCGCAGCGTCCTGATCGTTCCAGGGGACTACTTCGGCATGGACGGCTACCTGCGCATCGGTTTCGGCGCCGATCCGGCCTACCTCGAGTCGGCGCTGACGCTGGTGGGCGAGTTCCTGCGATCCGCCGGCGTGCATGCGCGCTGATCTGGCGCTGGTCGGCTTCGGCCACGTCGGCCGGCGGTTCGCCCGCCTGCTCGAGGAACGCCGCGACTGGCTCTCGCTCGATTACGACCTCGACTGCCGGATCGTCGGCATCGCCACGCGCTCCCACGGCGCGTTGGTTCGCGAAACCGGGCTCGACGCGCTGGCGCTCGCGGCCTCGATGGAAAGCGGGAATCCGCTCGCCGCGCCGGGCGAGGATGCGGGCGACAGCTTCGACGTGATCCGCAGGCTTGCCGCGAGCGACGCGCCGCTGAAAGTGATGATCGAGACGACGACGCTCGACATCGCCGCCGGACAGCCGGCGATCGATCACGTCCGCGCCGCGCTGCAGGCCGGCTGCCACGTCGCCACCGCGAACAAGGGTCCGGCGGCGTTCGCCTACGAGGAGCTGATCGTCCTCGCCGAGGATCGCGGCCGATCGTTTCTGTTCGAGGGCGCGGTGATGGACGGCGTGCCGATCTTCAACCTGGTGCGGGAGACGCTGCCCGCGGTTCGGATCACCGGGTTTCGCGGCGTCATCAACAGCACGACGAACCACATCCTGACGGCGCTGGAGGAAGGGGAAGGCTTCGACGCGGCGCTCCAGCGCATGCAGGCGCTGGGCATCGCGGAAGCGGATCCGTCGCTCGACGTGGACGGCTGGGACGCCGCGGCGAAGACCGCGGCGCTCGCCAACGTGCTGATGCGCGCGCAAACCACGCCGCGCGCGGTGGATCGGGAGGGCATCGGCCCGGCGACGGCGCGGATCGCGATGGCGGCGAAAGCCCGCGGGGCGCGGGTGCGGCTGGTGTCGTCGGCGCAGGCGGCCGGCGGTCGCGTGACGATGTCGGTGCGGCCGGTCGAACTGCCGGAAACCGACCTGCTGGCCGGGCTGCGCGGCATGGCCAACGCGCTCGTGCTGCAGACGGATCTGCTCGGCGAGATTGCGATCTGCCAGCTGAGCGGCAGCCTGACGCAGACCGCCTACGCGCTGCTCAGCGACCTGATTACGATCCGCCGGCGGCAGCCGCCAGCGCCGCCCGCAGCCGCGTCTGGTCGAAACCCGTGACGACCTGGCTGCCGATCACGATCGTCGGCACCGCGCGGGCGCCGAGCGCCATCAGCTCGTCGTAGGCGCTGTCGTCGTCCTCGATGTTCTTCGCGTCGAACGCGTATCCTTCGCGTGAAAGAAACTCTTTCACCATGTCGCAGGCGCGTCAATGCGAGCCGGAGTAGACCGTGATCTTCATGGCCATTCATTAGTATGACGCCCCTCGACGGCCTGACGGTGCTGGATTTCAGCCGGGTGCTCGCCGGCCCCTACTGCACGATGCAGCTGGCGGATCTGGGCGCGCGCGTCGTCAAGATCGAGCAGCCGGGCCGCGGCGACGATACCCGCGCCTGGGGCCCGCCGTTCGTCGGCGGGGAGAGTGCGTATTTTCTCAGCGTCAACCGGAACAAGGAGAGCCTGGCGCTCGATCTGAAGCACGCCGGCGCGCGGCGGGTCGTCGATGCGCTGCTCGGCCGGACGGACGTGGTCGTGGAGAACTTCCGCCCCGGAACCATGGAGCGCCTCGAGCTCGACTACGCCACGGTGGCGTCGCGATATCCGCGAATCGTCTACTGCTCGATTTCCGGGTTTGGTCAATCGGGGCCGCGCAGCGCCGAGCCGGGATACGACGCGATGATGCAGGCGGAAGCCGGCCTCATGAGCATCACCGGCGCCGCGGACGGTCCGCCGTACCGCGTCGGGGTCGCCGTCGGAGACATCGCCACCGGCATGTTCGCCGTCCAGGGCATACTCGCGGCGCTCGTCGCCCGCGGGCGCACGGGACGCGGGCAACGCGTCGACGTGGCGATGCTGGACGCGATTACGGCGTTGCTCAGCTATCAGGCGTCGAGCGCGTTCGCGACCGGCGACACCCCGGTGCGGATGGGCAATCGCCATCCGTCGATCGCGCCATACGACACCTTCGCCGCCGCCGACGGCGAGTTCGTCCTGTCCGTCGGCAACGACGATCAGTTCCGCCGGCTCGCCGCCGCGCTGGGACGCCCGGCGCTGGCGTCCGATCCGCGCTTCCGCACGAACGCGGACCGCGTGACGAACTGCGACGTCCTGCGCGCGGAGCTGTCGGCGGTGCTGGCGGCCTGGCGACGCGACGATCTCCTCGCCGCCCTGAAAGCGGCCGGCGTGCCCGCCGCGGCGGTGCGGACGATCACGGAAGCGCTGCGCGATCCGCAGCTCGCGGCGCGCGAGATGATCGTGCCGCTGGAGCATGTCTCCGCCGGGACGATTCGCGTGCTGGGCACGCCGCTGAAATTGTCCGCGACGCCGGCGTCCGTTCGCACTGCGCCGCCGGCGTTGGGGCAACACACGGACGCAATCCTGAAAGAGCTCGGATTGACTGAGGAGGAGATCGCCGGGCTGCGGAAGACCCGGACCGTCGGATGACCGATCATCGCTCGATGAACGGTATTACCTCGTCGATCACCGCGGCAATCACGTCTTCTTCGGCAAGCTCCTCGATCGGAAGGTCTTCACGCAGCGTGCGCTCCGACGACACCATCCGCCGCCCGCGGCCGCGCGCGGAGCGGACGACGACAGAAGGCCGCTCGCGATCGGTGTCGAGCGACAGCTCGATGAAATCCTCGGCGCTCCGTTCGGGAGACAAGCGCACGGTGCCGGCGGGGGTGATCACGTTGAAGCGATGCCCTTCGCCGGTGAGCGCATTGGCGACGCTGTGGAACGCGGGAACGGCAATCGCCGGCAGAAACGCCTCGTAGGCACGGACGGCGTCGTCGGTACGGGTGCGGCGCTCCGCGCGCCGCGCCCGCGCCGTCTCGATCGCCATCCTGATCCGCCGGCGGACGTCGGAAATCTCCATCGTGTGATGTTACCTGCGTTCGGAGGCGCGGCGCGCCACATTGATCGCCATCAGGCCGCCGAGCAGCGGAACCACGCGCGCGTCGCTGAAGCCGCCGCGGGCGAGCATGGCCGACACACCGGCGGAGCCGGGATATCTCCTGATCGATTCCGGTATGTAGCGGTAGGTGTCCGGATCGCGATGCAGCACCCACCCCAGCGCTGAGCCGACGATCGTCAGGTAGCCGAGGTACACGGCGCGCACCAGCCGGTTGGCGGGCCGGTCGAAGTCCAGCGACAGCAGCAGCCCGCCGGGACGCAGCACGCGGCGGATCTCCGCCAGCGCGGGCTCGATCAGCGGGACGTTGCGGATCCCGTAGCCGGTGGTGACGAGATCGAAGCTCGCATCGGCAAACGGCAGCGCCATCATGTCTCCGGTCACGAAGCGAACGGGTCGCGGACCTTCGTTCTTCTGCTGCGCGAGCTGCAGCATGCGATGGGTGAGATCGAGACCGAACACGCGCGCGCCGCGGCGCGCCAGCTCGCAGGCGATGTCGCCCGTGCCGCACGCGAGATCCAGCGCGGTGGTGCCGCTTCGCAGGTCGGCGAGCGCCGCGAGCCGCAGCTTCCAGCGGCGATCCGCGCCGAACGACAGCAGCCGGGTAATCAGATCGTAGCGGTCGGCGATCGTGTGAAACAGCCGCCGGACGTAGGGGGCCTTGGTGTGGGGCTCGGCCAGCGCGGCTCGAAGACCGGACATCGCCTGAATGGTACTCTGGATATATTTCCATCCATGACGCTGCCCTCGTCGACGGTCGAGAACTACCTGAAGGCGATCTTTCAGGCGCAGCTTCAACTGCCCCGGAAGTCCGACCTGGTCCCGATGGGCCAGGTGGCCGCGGCACTGCGCGTGGTGCCCGGCACCGCCACGACGATGGTGAAGACGCTGTCGGACTCGGGCCTCGTCAAGTACGAGCCCTACGCCGGCGTGCGGCTGACGGCGTCAGGCGACAAGCTCGCCGCCATGGTGGTGCGGCGCCACCGGCTGATCGAGCTGTTCCTGGTGAAGGTGATGGGAATGAACTGGAACGAGGTCCACGCCGAGGCCGAGCATCTGGAGCACGCGATATCCGAGCGGGTGATCGCGCGGATCGACGAGATGCTGGGTCATCCGGCCGTGGATCCGCACGCGGACCCGATCCCCGACGCCTGCACGGGCAGCGGTCAGGCCGGGGCCGAGTAGGTGGCGACCGACGTCGGCGTCTCCCAGACCCGCACCGCCACGATCGGCACGCCGAGCCCGCGTCCCTGCTCGAAGATGAGCCGGGCGATCCGCTCGACCGTCGGATTGCTCTCGAGCAGATACATCGGCTCGCCGAGCGCGCGCAGCGGCTCGACCAGCGGATCGTCATGGCGCAGGATCATCTTGTGATCGAGCTCGCGATCGATCCAGCCCTTCACGATCCGCTTGATGTCGCTGAAATCGACCACCATGTTGCGGTTGTCGAGGCTGTCGGTGCGGACGTCGATCTCCACCGACGCGTTGTGTCCGTGCGGATGCTTGCAGACGCCGTCATAGTCGAGCAGCCGGTGCCCGTAACAGAACTCGATCCGCTTGGTGACCAGGTACATGTCCGAAAATTATAGCGCCGTGCTGTTCTCGAGCGGACTCGACAGCGCCGTACTGCTCGCGGACGTCATCGCGGCGGCGCGCGAGCGAGGGGGGGGGCCGGTCGTCGCGATCTACGTGAGCGTCGGCTTCGCCTGGGAGCAGGAAGAACGGCGGGCCGCCGCCGCGCTGCTGGCGGCCGCGCCGTTCGCCGGCATGCGCGGCCTCGCCGAGCTGTCGTTCGACATGCGCGACGTGTTCCCGCCGTCGCACTGGGCGGTGCGCGGCACGCCCCCCGCGTACGACACACCGGACGAAGACGTCTTCATCGACGGACGCAACCTGATTCTGCTCGCCAAGGCGGCGGTCTATATGGGCACCGCGATCCGGCCGCGCCCGTCCGGCGTCGCGCTCTTCATCGGACCGCTCGCGGGCAATCCGTTTCCCGACGCCACGCCCGAGTTCTTCGCCTCCGCCGCCCGGTCGTTGTCGCTCGGTCTCGCGCTGCCGATCGCGGTGGAAGCGCCGTTCGCGGCGCTGCACAAGGCGGAGGTGATTCGCCGGGGAATTCAGCTGGGAGTGCCGCTGGAACTGTCGATGTCCTGCATGAATCCGCAGGGGGGCACGCACTGCGGCGCGTGCAGCAAGTGCCGCGAGCGCCGCGACGCGTTCAGGGAAGCGGGCGTTCCCGATCGCACGGCTTACCGCGCCTAGCTGGTGCTATGAAGACTTCAGCCGGACGCTGCCGTCGCCGGTGCGGATCCGCAGCGTGCGCCCGCCCGCGCCGAGCCGCCCCTTGAGCGTCCGGCGCACGCGCTCGCTGCCACCGCCGCCGGTCTCGATCTGCAGCTCGTTGCGGATCGCGCCGTCGCCGGTGTGCGCGTCGAGCTCCGCGGCGAAGTCGGACGGCAGGTAAAGCGCGACGCCGCCGTCCCCGGTCGTCATCGACCAGTCCGCCTTCATCGCGGTGCCCGGTTCGGCGCGGAACGTGATCGAGCCGTCGCCGGTGTGCACCTTCACGACGTCGAGCTTGCCCGCGACGCTCACGCTGCCGTCTCCGGTGTCGACGTCGAGATCCCCCTCGGCGTTGTCGATCGTGACCGAGCCGTCCCCCGTGGCGAGCACGATCTGGCCGCCGATGTCGCTGGCGCGGATGCTGCCGTCGCCCGTGCGCAGCTCGAGCCGCCCGCGCACCCGATCGACGCGAATCGATCCGTCGCCGCTGCGCGCGTACACGTTGGCGTCGCGCGGCATGGTCACGATGAGCTTCGCCGTCGGCGACATCCGGCCGATGCCGAACACGACGATCTCGCCGGCCGGACGCTTCACCGACACTTCGATGCGGTTGCCGTCCTGCTTGGTGTCGACCGTGAGCTGCTCCAGCGCCTCCTTGGTCGGCCCGCGCTTCTCGATCTCCACCAGCACGGCCGTGGTGTCGCCCGAGCGAATCTCGATCGCGCCGTCGAAGGTCGTCAGGCGCACCTCCGGCGTGCCCGAGACGCGGAACCGCTTCTCCTCCCGCTCGATGTGGCCCTGGGAGTCCACGACGACGCAGCCGGCCGCGAAGGGCAGGATCGCGGCCAGCGCGGCGGCGGGAAGTACCGATTTCATACAGCCGCTTGGACGAGGATCAGGGTTGCCGAAGTTCCCGCTGCCAGGCCAGAACGCCGCCGATCCACGTCTGGACGACGCGAAGGTCGCGGTCGAGGACGACCAGATCGGCGATCGCCCCTGGGGCGATCAGGCCGAATCCCTGCAGCCCCAGGGCGCGCGCGGGGGTCGTCGCGCAGACGGTCGCCGCATCCGAGAGGCTCAGCCCGATCTCGGAGGTCAGCTTGGCAAACGCGCGATCCATCGTCAGCGAGCTGCCGGCGATGGTGCCGTCGGCCAGGTAGGCGGCGTCGCGGATGCTGATGGCATAGCCGCCGATCGCCGCGGTCGAGCCGGCGGGCAGTCCGGAACCCGCGGTGCCGTCCGTGATCGCCATCACGCGCTCGGGACGCTTGGCCGCGAGCGCCATGCGCATCATCGCCGGATGCACGTGGACGCCGTCACAAATCAGCTCCACGACCACGTCGTCCGACTCGAGCACGGCGCCGGTGAGACCGGGCGCGCGGTGGCCGAGCGGCGGCATGCGATTGAAGAGGTGGGTCGCCTGGCGCGCGCCGGCGCGGATGCCTTCCATCGCCTGGTCGTAGGTCGCGGCCGAATGGCCGAGCGAGACGTGATGCCCGTGCGACACGAGATCGCGAATCAGATCCAGCGCGCCGTCCAGTTCCGGCGCGAGCGTGACGATCCCGACGTCGGGGCGCGCCGCGGCGATCTCGGCGAGGATGTCGGCGCCGGTCCACTCCCCGGCGCTCCCCTTCGCCGCGGCGACGCTTCGGCGCGGGGAATCCGGCCGCGGCAGGCGAAGGCAGGATTCCGGCTGTGCGCCCTTGTATTCGGGGTTGATGAAATTGCTCTCGAGATGCGCCGGCAGCACGCGGGCGCCGCCCGGCGGACGCGTCGTGCGGGCGACGCGAACGCCGGCGAGCATGCGGCGCAGGGTGGGCGGATCGCAGGCGAGCGACGTCGGGCAGAAGGCGGTGACGCCGAAGCGCGGCATCCGCTCCGCGATCGCCGCGATCGCCTGTTCGCCGTCCAGCGTATCGATCCCCTCGACGCCGTGCACGTGCACGTCGATGAACCCTGGCACCAGGTAGTGATCGTCGAAGGTGAACGTCAGGTCGCTTCCGCCGGCAGGCGGGCGGTCCTCCGAGGCGACCTCCGCGATCCGGTCGCCGTCGATGGTGAGGCTTGCGCCGGCGGCGACGCGGTCGGGCAGGACGAGATCGGCGCCGGTGATGCGAATCATGCCGTCATCGCCGCCCGCGCCGCGCCGATCAACTCCGGGGCTGCGCGTCGATGTGCCATTCCACTTTGCGCCGCTCGAGCGGGAGCGGCCGCGCGTCCGACGAGCGGAACAGATCGCGATCCATCCGGGTGAGCAGCTTGCGCAGCCAGCGCTCGTCGGGGACGCAGAACACGATCACCCCGGCCCCTTCCTCGGCGGGAAAGACCCGATCGTCGAGATAGTCGCGATCGAGCGTCACGAGCGTGCGCCCGAGCTGCCGCGCCAGGCGGAAGTGCTCGATGTCGCGGGCGCGCCGCAGATCGTCGTGCTCCATGACGAAGAACACGTCCCATCCGAGCTTCTCGCGCATGAAGGCGACGACGCCGATGGGAAGATTGGCGTCGGCGTACACGCGAGGCTGATCGGCGACGTGTTCGACGAACGGGCCGAGCTCGGACGCGAGGGTACCCATGATCAGGACGGAAGACGGAAGATCGAGGACGGACAGTACGGCGTCATCGGTGACGATCGATCTCCGCAGGCTCGTGGGTCGCGCCGGCCTTCGAGGTCTTCGCGGCGCGCGCCTGTTTCAGGAGATCCGCCACCAGCTCGTCGCGCTTGTGCACCAGCTCGCGGCGCGCGCGCCGGTTGTGTTCGGCGCCGACCGCGTACTCGCAGAACAGCGGAAACGCGATGGTCGAATCGCAGTAGGCGACGACGGTATCGGGGAGCACGCCGGGATTCACCTTGCCCCAGCTCACCGCTTCGGCCGGCGTGGCGCCGGAGAGGCCGCCCCACACGACCTGATCGGTGGTGAACTGAATGAAGTAGTCGTTCCCCCCCTTGGGGATGCCGTAGACCTCCCAGAGCGTGGGCTGCCCCTGCAGGTAGAAGTTCTTCGGCGATCCGCCGCCGAGGATCACGCAGCCGTTCTGGTGACCGGCCAGGATGATCGCGCAGACCTCGTTGACGTCGCGGTTCGGGTCGATCATCAGGGTGCCGCCGTTCATCAGTTCGTGGTAGGCGATGTTCATGCCGATGGAGCTGTCGCCGGGAGACGAGGTGTAGACCGGCACGCCGCACTGCGCGGCCTTGGCGACCACCGAGTACTCGGCGCATTCCGGGTTGCGCGCCAGGAGGTCCTGACCGAGCGCGTAGTGGAATGCCGACGTGGACATCGGCCCGGCGAGCCGGGAGCGGACCAGGAAGTCGCGGATGTAGGCGTCGGTCTCGAGCAGCACCGTCGCGGGAAAGAGGACGTCGTAGATGCGGATGATTCCCTGCTCGTACAGCTCGACGTCGTCCAGGAAGGGGGACCCGCGGTGGAGCGAGAAGTTCAGCGCGTAATGCAGATCGTGGTACAGGTTGGCGCCGGTGCTGATCATGAAGTCGATCAGGCCGCGCTCCATCAGCTCGATCACGCAGCCGCCGAGACCGGCGGGGGTGAGCGCGCCGGCGACGGTGAGGCCGATCGTCGTGTCGCTGGCCGGCGCCAGCATCTTGTCGGCGAAAATGTGGCAGGCTTCGGACAGCCGCCCGGCGTTGAACGCCTGGAAGCCGCCGTCGATCAGCTGCCGGATGTCGGCGCTGCCGCGGGGACGGTAGTAGCGGATTTGCCTGCCCTGGAGGTACTGACCAGGTCCGCGTCCCGGCGAACCGGGCGCCCGCCCCTCGGCGTTGCTCGGGGCGCCCTGAGCATTTGTCGAAGGGCGGTGCGGCATTCTGGAAGAATAGCATCAACGAACCGATAAGACGCTTGACACCGGCCGGGCGGCGGAGCGACTGTTAGGCCTCTCCGACCGGTCTGCGAGCGCCAATGAATGACACGAATGCTCTGTGGGTCTGGGTTGTCGTCGCCGCGGTCGCGCTCGCGGCAGGGTTGGCGGTGGCGATCGTGATGCGAGGACGGCGGATGCCGGGGGCGCACGTGTTCCGCGCCAGCCGGTGGAGCCGCGGCAATCACCTGTTCCCGACGCAGGTGGCGATCCTGCCCGACAGCGTCGTGCACTACACGCCGCAGTGGGTGGGGCGGCGCGAACAATCGATCCACATGGCGCACGTCGCGTCGGTGGAAGTGGACACCAACCTGTTCTTCGCGAACGTGGTGATCGAGACCAGCGGCGGATCGGAGCCGGTCCGCTGCTACGGGCACCGGAAGCGCGACGCGGTGGAAATGAAGCGGTTGATCAACAGGTACCAGAGCGAGTACTACGGCCCGAACCGCCAGGCGAAGCATGTCTAATCCGGACAACCTGCTGACGCGGCGGGCCGACGCCGCCGACGTCACCGCGAAGTTCCAGTCGCTGGTGCAGTCGCCGCTGCGGGCCGCGATCCTGCGCTTCATGTGCGCGCGGCCGGAGGAGACCTTCGACGTCGAAGCGCTGATGCAGACGTTCGGCCGGATGCGGCTCGACGTCGAGAACTGCGTCCGCGAGCTGGTCGCGTTCGGCATCACCAAGAAGATCCCGGGACCGGGCGCGCCGAAGTACGGGGTGGTCGAGCCCGAGCACGGCGTGCTGCGCGATCTGCTCGACCAGTTCCTCGAGCGCCGCGCCACGGTGAGCACCGAAGACCGATCGCCGGCGGTGCAGCGCTTCCGCGAGATGATCGGCCGCGACGAGAAGATGCTGGTCATCTTCGAGTGGATCCGCACCGCCGCGAAGTCCGACATCTCGGTGCTGATCCTCGGGCCGACGGGATCCGGCAAGGAGCTCGTGGCGCGCATGATCCACGAGCTGAGCCGCCGCGGCACGCACCGCTTCCAGGCGGTGAACTGCGCCGCGCTGCCCGACACGCTGTTCGAGTCGGAGATCTTCGGCTACGAGAAGGGCGCGTTCACCGGGGCGCACGATCGCAAGCCGGGGCGGCTCGAACTCGCCAACAACGGCACGCTGTTCCTCGACGAGATCGGCGACATGTCGCTGATGGCGCAGGCCAAGCTGCTGCGCGTGCTCGAGGAGCGGCGCTTCGAGCGGCTCGGCGGCAACACCTCGATCGAGGTGAACTTCCGGCTGATCTCCGCGACCAACCGGCCGCTCGAACAGTTCGTCCGCGACACGCGCTTCCGCGAGGATCTCTACTACCGCGTCAACGCGTTCTCGATCCGCCTGCCCTCGCTGCGCGAGCGCACCTCGGACATCCCGGTCCTGGCGCAGCGCTTCCTGGCGCGCTACTGCGCCGCCAACGGCCTGCCGCTCGACGGCAAGTCGTTCTCCAAGGAAGCCGCCGAGATGATGATGAACTATCACTGGCCCGGGAACATCCGCGAGCTGGAGAGCACGGTCTCCCGGGCCGCGTTGTCCTCCCCCGGCCGCGTGATCCGCGGAACCGACATCGAGTTCCTGCACGCCACCGAGGCGCCGGCGGAGTCCTCGCGCGAGCGCCTGCCCTCGCTGGCCGACGCGGAGCGGGCGCACATCTCCCGCGTGCTCGAGAGCGTCAACTGGAACAAGAAACAGGCCGCCGCGGTTCTGGAGATCAGCCGCGGCACGCTGTACCGGAAAATCGTCGAATACGGCCTCGAAGAGGCGCCGCCGCCGTCCCGAAACAGAACAAACCGAAGCGACGGGTAGTCCAGAACGGCACACGGGATACGTGCCTGAATTGAAAGGACTTAGCCACAGGTTTGGGACGCCGTGTCTCAGAAAGGCACATGGGGTGTGCGCCCTCGCCGCCGCATCTTTAATGCAGCGGTGTGAAGAGCCGTGTAAGTCGTTGGGACAATGGGCTTTGTAAAACAGTCCCAAAGCTGGACAATCGGCAGCCGCCTTGCAGTCCGGCTCAGCGCCTTTCCCTGTGGCGAGGCAAGCCGGTTTCGAAACCAACCCTGCGAATGCTCCGACAGCTCGCCGTTCTCAGCGCCCTGTTAGCCGCGCTCGTGCAGGCGCCGGCCGTGTCGGCCTCTGCGCCCGCCGACGTCGCGCCGCGCCTCGATCGCGAGCTGCGCGACCGCGCCCGCGCCGCCGGCAGCTCGCGCGTCATCCTCCGCCTCGATCCGCGCGTCTCCCCCGCCGCCACCGACCTCGCGATTCGCCGGCTTCGCGGGCTGTCGGGACGCCGCCTGCTCTCTGTCGGCGGCCAGGTGGCGTACGTCCCCAACGCCGCGCTGCCGGCCCTGGCACGCCTCCCCGGTGTGCAGAGCGTCAGCCTCGATCGCCGCATCTACGGCACGCTCGAGCGCACCGGCGCGGCCGTCGGCGCCACGTGGGTACGCGAGCAGCTCGGTGTCGACGGCACCGGGATCGGCATCGCCATCATCGACTCCGGCGTCGCCAACTGGCACGACGATCTCGGCAGCCGCCGGGTCGCGCGCTTCGCCGATTTCGTGAATTTCCAGCCCGCCGCCTACGACGACTACGGCCACGGCACCCACGTCGCCGGGATCATCGCCGGCGACGGCCACGACTCCGAAGGGCGGCGCCGCGGCGTCGCCCCCGGCGCGACGCTGCTGGTCGAGAAAGTGCTCGACGCCAACGGCCAGGGCTACATCAGCAACGTCATCGCCGCCATCGATTACGCCATCGCGAACCGGGACACGCTCGGCATCCGCGTCATCAACCTCTCGGTCGCGGCCGGCGTGTACGAGTCATACGCCACCGACCCGCTCACCCTCGCGGCGAAACGCGCCGTCGACGCCGGGATCGTCGTCGTCTCGGCGGCGGGAAATCTCGGCCGCTCCGCCGAGGGCAGCGCGCAGCCCGGCGGCGTCGGCGCGCCGGCGAACGCGCCGTGGGTGATCGCCGTCGGGGCCTCGAGCCACAACGGCACCATCGGCCGGTCGGACGACATGGTCGCGGCGTTCAGCTCGCGCGGCCCGACGGCGATCGACCTGCAGGCGAAGCCGGACCTGGTCGCCCCTGGCGTCGGCATCGAATCGATCGCGGAGCCGGGCAGCACGCTGTGGAACACGAAGCCGGCGATGCGGCTCTGGGGGACGGTGCCCACGGCGGCGCAGCCCTACCTGTCGCTGAGCGGCACCAGCATGGCGGCGCCGGTGGTCAGCGCGACGATCGCGCTGATGCTGCAGGCCAATCCGGCGCTGACGCCGGAGCACGTCAAGGCGATCCTGCAGGTCACCGCCGAACCGCACGCCGAGTACGACGCGATGACGCAGGGGGCGGGATTCCTCGACGCGCGCGCCGCCGTCGAGATGGCGCAGGCGGTTGCGAGCGGCGCGGCGGTTCCGCGATACGCCGCGCCTGCCGTTCCGGCCGAGGCAGTCGACCGCGTTGCCGCCGACCGGATGGTCTGGAGCGCCGCCGAGGCGCCCGCAGACGTGCTCTGGCGCGCCCCGGCGGGCCGCCGTCCCCGCGTGCTGCCGGAGGAGGAGCCGCGATGAAGGCCCTCCCGCTCGCCGCGCGGATCTACGTCTGCTCGATCATCGGGCTCGGCGCCGGACTGCTCGCGGCGTTCTTCCCGAAGGAATTCCACCACAGCGCGTGGCTGTTCCTGGCGCTGCTGCTGTTGTCGTCGGTCACCTCGGTGTTCAAGGTGAACCTGCCGCTGGCGCGGCGGTCGTCGACGATGTCCGTGTCGTACGCGGTCGACTTCGCGGCGCTGCTGCTGCTTGGCCCGAACGAGACGATGCTGGTGGCGGCGGCGAGCGCCTTCAGCCAGTGCACGTTCCGCATCAAGGAGCGCAACCCGATCCACCGCACGCTCTTCAGCATGGCGTGCCTGATCGTCACGGTGCAGGCGGCGGGCGTGGCGTACAAGTGGCTCGGCGGATCGCCCGGGAACGTTTCGACGATCGACATCGCCAAGCCGCTGGTCGGCGCCGCGACGGTGTACTTCCTGTTCAACACCCTGACGGTCGCGACCGCCATCGCCTTGTCGGTGAAGCAGCCGCTGATGAAGGTGTGGAACGAGAATTTCCTGTGGAGCGCGCCGAGCTATTTCGTCGGCGCCGGCGCGGCCGCAGGCGTGTCGTACATCATGAGCCTGCAGCAGCAGCTGGTCACGCTGCTGCCGCTGCTCGCCGCGCCGCTCTATCTGACGTATCACACCTACAAGGTCTATCTCGGCCGCGTCGAGGACGAGCGCCGCCACACGCAGGAGATGGCGGACCTGCACCTGGCGACCATCGAGGCGCTGGCGCTCGCGATCGACGCGAAAGACCAGACCTCGCAGCTCCACATCCGCCGCGTGCAGCTCTATGCCGCCGCGCTGGCGCGCGGGCTCGGCATGAGCGAGAACGAGATTCAGGGCGTGAAGACCGCGGCGCTGCTGCACGACATCGGCAAGCTGGCGGTGCCCGAGCACATTCTCTCGAAGCCGGGGCCGCTCACGCCCGAGGAATTCCAGAAGATCCGCGCCCATCCGAAAGTCGGCGCCGACATCGTCAGCTCCGTCCCGTTCCCGTATCCGGTGGCGCCGCTGATCCTGAGCCACCACGAGCGCTGGGACGGCAAGGGATACCCGGCCGGGCTGAAGGGTGAAGAGATTCCGCTCGGCGCGCGCATCCTGTCGGTCGTCGACTACTTCGACGCGCTGATGGCGGAGCGTCCCTACCACAAGGCGATGACCTCGGAAGCGGCGCTGGCGCTGCTGCAGCAGGAGGCGGGCAAGGGGCTCGACCCGCAGGTCGTCGCGATGTTCACCGATCTGCTGCCGGCGCTGCAGCAGGAGGCGCGCACGCTCGACCAGAGCGTGCGGCGGGAGGAGCAGGAAGACGGCACGCCGGAAGCGCAGCCGGCGACCGGCCTGGCTCCCGAGGTGTCGAAGAAGAACGTCTTCGAGGACATCGCGCTGGCGCACCGCGAGATTTACGCGCTCTACGAGATCGCCCAGGCGATGGGCACCAGCCTGGGCGTCTCCGACACGATGGCGCTCATCTCGGCGAAGCTCACCAACCTGGTGCCGTTCGCGTGCGTCGCGCTGTTCCTCTACGACGAGGAAACGGAAACGCTGCGCTGCCGGTTTGCGACCGGCACCGACGCCGACGTCATTCAGCAGATCACCGTGCACAGCGGCGAAGGGCTCACCGGCTGGGTGGCGCGCAACCGCCGTCCGCTGGTCAACGCCCGGCCGAGCGCCGATCTCGACGCCGCGGGGCTGACCCAGCTGTCCACCAGCCTGCAATCGGCGCTGGTCTGCCCGCTGATGTTCAGCGAGCGCTTCATCGGTACTCTGTCCGTCTATCACACGGAGGCGGCGTTCTACCGGGACGATCACCGCCGGCTGCTCGACCGCGTGTCCGAACAGGCCGCCGCCGTCATCAACAACTCGATGCTGTTCGAGCAGACGCAGGAAGACTCGCTGACCGACCCGCTCACCGGGCTGCCCAACACGCGCTTCCTGTTCATGCACCTCACGCGCGAGCTGGCGCGCGCCGAGCGCTTGAAGGCCGAGGTCTCGCTGATGGTCATGGACCTCGACCA
This sequence comes from Vicinamibacterales bacterium, assembly GCA_035699745.1. Lineage (NCBI taxonomy): Bacteria > Pseudomonadati > Acidobacteriota > Vicinamibacteria > Vicinamibacterales > Vicinamibacterales bacterium. The sequence goes on along the minus strand of DASSPH010000067.1, from coordinate 58,202 downwards.
CTTCAAGGAGATCAACGACAACCACGGCCACCACGTCGGCGACCGGGCGTTGTGCGAGGTGGCGCGCGTGCTGCGCGCCGCGATCCGCCCCTACGACATCTGCGTCCGCTACGCCGGCGACGAATTCATCGTCGTGCTGTCGGGCTGCAGCGCCGACGAGGCGGAGCACAAGCGCCAGGAGCTGCAGACGGCGATCGACGAGGTCTACTTCGAGGCGCGGCCGGGCAAGCGCCTGCAGCTCGGCATCTCGATCGGATCGGCGGTGTTTCCGCAGGACGGCGAATCGTACGAGGCGCTGCTCGCGACGGCAGACAGCCGCATGTATCAGGACAAGTCGGGGCGCAAGCGGCGCCCGCACCGGGATCATCCGGGCGGCCCGGCGGCCCCGGGCGGCGGCTATTCCGAGCTGACCGATCTGGACATCCAGCGCGCGGTCGCCGGGATTATCTAGCTACCGGCCACCGGCTACCAGCTACCAGTCTTCGGTCTTGATCTGCTCCCGCGGGACGCCGAGGCGCATCAACGCCTGCGGAATGTCGACCACCATCGACGGCGGGCCGCAGATGAACGCCATCGTCTTCGGCGTGGCGAGTTCGGCGAGGTGGCGATCGCCGGCGCGTCCGCGCGCGTGGCGCCAGTCCTGCGCGTCGCCGGTGAGCGTCAGGGTGAGCGCGAGCGTGCCGGCCTCGTCCAGCGCGCGCAGCTCGTCGAGATAGGCGAACTCCTCCGGCGTGCGCGCCGAGTACACCAGGGCCATCCCGCCCCGCCGCCCGCTGTTCACACACTCGAGGATCATCGATCGCAGCGGCGCGATGCCGGTGCCGCCGGCGATGAACAGCAGCGGGTGGTGCGGCGCCGTCTCCGGAACGAGGAAGCGGCCGGCGGCCCGGCTGACGACGAGCGGAATGCCCGGCTCGAGCTGCGACACCCGCGCCCCGAATCTGTTGCTGCCGTCCACTTTGACGAGGAACTCGACCCAGCCCGTCGCCGCGGTCTCGGAGGGAGCGGAGGCAATGGAGTACGGCGTACCCGGATCGTCCGGCTGCACGGCAATCGACGCCGACTGCCCGGCGCGGTACGAGAACGCGGCGCCGTCGAGTGCCACACGCACGATCCGCGTCGTGGGGGTGGCGAGGAAATTCGACTGCAGCCGCACGGTCGCTTCGGTCAGGGGACGATTGTGAGTTCCGACTTGACGCCGCGCGCGCCCCGCACCTTGCGCGCAGCGGCGATCGCCGCGTCGGCGTCCGACTGCGATTTCACGGTGCCGCTGATCGTGACGACGCCGCGGGAGACGCGGGCGTCGAGCCGCTGCGGCCCGACGCGCGGATCGTTGAGCAGGGCGATCTTCACGCGCGTCGCGATCGTCTGATCGTCGCGCGTGCCGCTCGTCGCCGCGCCGCAGCCGGCGAGCAGGACGACGAGCAGCAGGACCTCACATGCCCGTGCCATGGAAGCCGCCGTCGACCATGAGGACCTCCGCCGTCACCGCGCGGCCGGCGTCGGTCAGCAGGAACATCGCGGCGGCGGCGACCTCGGAGGTGTCGACCGTGCGCCTGAGCGGCGCCCGATCGCGGTAGACCTGGAGGATCGTCGAGAAACCGCCGATCCCGGAGGCGGCGAGCGTCTTGATCGGCCCCGCCGAGACGGCGTTGACGCGGATGTTCTTCGGACCGAGGTCGGCGGCGAGATACCGCACCGTCGACTCGAGCGCGGCCTTGGCGACGCCCATCACGTTGTAGTTCGGGAACACGCGGTCGCTGCCGAGATAGGTGAAGGTCAGGATGCTGCCGCCGCCGCGCTTCTCCATCAACGGCAGCGCGCCGCGCGCCAGCGCGATGAGCGAGTAGGCGCTGACGTCCAGCGCCATGCGGAACCCCTCGCGCGTCGTCTGCACGAACGGATTCGACAGCTCCTCGCGCGGCGCGTACGCGGCGCCGTGCACGACGAAGTCGAGGCCGCCGAACGAGCGGTCGATCTCCTCGAACACGCCGGCGATCTGGCCGTCGTCGGTGACGTCGAGCGGGAGGATGAGCGGATCGGCGAGGCCGGCGGAGAGATCGCGGACGTTCTCCTCGAGACGCTCCCCCTGGTAGGTCAGCGCCAGCCGCGCGCCGGCGCCGGCCGCCGCCTGCGCCACCGCCCACGCGATCGAGCGCTTGTTGGCCACGCCGACAATCAGGCCTGTTTTTCCGGACAGAGAAGACATCAACGAGAAGGTATCAGCTTCCGGCGGAAAGCGGGAAGCCGGCCGCGAGTCGCAGCGGACCGCCGGTGGCGGTCTATCGTCCGCGCTTGCGCGGGCCGCCGGGCCGGGACTGTCCGCTGCCGCCGCCGCGCCCGAAGCCCTGGTTGGGACCACGGCCCGATCCGCCGCCGCGATGCGGCCCGCGGCCGAAGCGATGACCGGCGTTGCCGTTGCCGTTCCCGCTGCCGCCGGCTCCCCGTCCGCGGAAGCCGCCGCGCGCGTTGTTGTTCTGCCGGATGGTGAACTCGGGCGCCTGGCGCTCGATCTTGAATCCTTCCGGGCGAGGCAGCTGCGCGCGGATCAGCGGCCGGTGCATCGAGGCTTCGTCGGGCTCGGGCGGCAGCAGGCGCGCCTGACTGTCGTCGTCCTCGGGCAGGTCGGCGTCGCCGAGAACAGCGGGAACGGGGGACTCGGGCGAGTTGTCGGAATCGGTCATGTCGTCGGGCTCCACGAAGTGTTCGGGCTCACGATGTGGTGCCGCGCCCCGCGGCCTCGCGCCGGGCTCCTCGATGCCGGCGAGAACTTCCTTGTAGAGAGCGCCGGTCGACTGCGGCTTTCGGCGCCGCGGCGCCTGGCCGCCCTTGTAGACGTGTTCGGCGTCGCACGTCGTGCAGCGCGTCTGCTTGACGTCTTCCTCGATCATCGCGACGACGGCGTGATTGGTCACGCGCCGCTCGCGCGGACAGTAGTCGTCCAGAATGTCACCGAGACGCAGCCGGCGCTGCTCCATTACTCTACTTCCCCCGAATTGTTCCTGAAGGTGGGCTGGGATAGACGCGTTGCAGGTACCTAGAGTCTAGCAGACGCGCCCCCCAGAGCGCAACCGTGCGACGATTAACTCCTATGGCTGCCGGGGGTTGCGGCCCGCAGCCGCGCCCGTTCGAGCGGCGTCGATCCAGGCGAGCGCGCGCTCCAGCACCGGATCCCGCTCCTCCAGCAGGGCCGCCCGCGTCAGCGCCACCGGCTCGTCGGGGACGACGCCGCGTCCCTCCACCCGCACGCCCGTGCCGGTGACGAAATCCCCCCACGCGTGGATCAGCACGTCGCCGTTCGGCAGCTTGTCGAACAACGCCGGCAGGGCGCGGCCCATCGACGTCTGGCCGAACACGCGGGCGCGCCCGAGCGACTGCATGCCGCCGCTGAAGCACTCCGACGCGCTGCCGGTCAGACCGTCGACGAGGATCGCGAGCGGCCCGCCGTATGGCTCGACGCGCCGTCCGGCCGCGCTGACCAGCCGCGGGTTGGCGTTGAACCGGAGCGGCTGCGCCGTGTCTTTCGTCGTCATCACGCCGAGCGTGGCGCGTTCGGCGAGGAAGTGGCCGGCGAGCCCCATGATCATCCCGGCGAGCCCCCCGGGGTTGCCGCGGAGATCGATCACGATGCCGTCCGCCGACCGAAACCTGTCGACGGCAATCTGGAAATCGCGATCGACCGCGGTCATCCAGACGTTGAATCCGATCACGCCGGCCTTGCCGCCGCGCGGCGTCGACGCCTCCGACGAGGTGACGCGGACGTACATCGTCGGCAGGCTGCCGACCGTCACGGGTTCGCCCGTATCGAAGCGGCGGGTGATGGTCTTCTTCACCGGCGCGCCGGAGCCGTCGAGGAACGTGATCTCGACCGGCGCACTGGCCGGCCCCCGCAGCCGCGTCACCGCGAGGCGCCAGGCTTCCACCTGGGCGACCTGCGGCGAGGTGGACTCCGTGATCGTCTGAAGCATGCCCGCGGTGTCGATGCCGCCGATCGACTGCACGATCCAGCCGCGCTTCACGCCTGCGGCCGCCGCGTCGCGATCCACGTCGGTGACGACGATCTGCTTCTCGATCAGACGGATGTCGAACCCGGGATGCCCGCTGAGATTGGTGCGATCGCCGGGTGAATCGGGCGTGCTCGGGATCACCGCGAAATGCGACAGGCCGAGCCGGCCGAGCATGTCGGCGAGCACGGCGCGAAGCTCGCCGGCGGTCCTGGCGCTCCTGGCCCTGGGACGCAGCTCCTCGCCGACGCGATCCCAGTTGGCGCGATCGAATTTCGGATCGAAATGGCTGTCGCGCACGATGGTCCACACGGCGTCGAAGGTCTCCGCGGCCTTGTAGACCTCGGCCGAGACGGCGCGCCAGCCGAGGACGAGCGCGACGATCAGCGAGGATGCTGCGACGCGCCGCACTGTCACTTGATCAGCGCCTTGATGGCGTCCGGCGGGGTGAACGCCGCCGGATCGACCTTGTCGAACTCGACGGACGTCACGGTGATCGTCTGCTCGACCCCCATCACCTTCTGACTCTGCGCGGTCGCGACGAGCAGGTTGCCGAACTTCTTGTAGCCGCCGGTCACGGTGGTGACGGTCATCGTGCCCATCGCCGTTTCGCGGGTGTTGATGCTGCCGGCGCGGAGGCCGGTGGACGCGTCGTAGAAATCGTAATCCTCGCTGCCGTCGATGCGCTGCAGCTGGACCTTGTAGCACGGCCGGCCGTCGAACGTCGTCTTCTCGACGGTCTTGATCGAGGGATACTTCTTCGGATCGCGCAGCTCGCTGTAGAAATCCGCATCGAGCTTCGCCTGCGTCAGCTCCTTGTTGACCTTCAGCATCGGGCCGGTCATGGGTGTGAGCGACCAGGCGTGCGAGCCGTCGAAACCTTCCATGATGTCGCCGATGCCGGCGACCGACGTCTTGACGATGACGCGATCGGGGTTGGCGGCGGCGGAGATCTCGATCGGACCGGAGATGCCGGACGCCGGCACGCTCAGCGTCCCCTTCACCTGCAGCGACGTGTGGCTGAGCACGGCCTCGCGTCCGCCGATCTCCTTGATGTGCCGGTTGACGATCTCGCGGCCATCGGGCAGCGCGGCGGCGGCCGGCTCCGGTTTCTGGGCGGGCGCCTGAACGTAGAACGGCGCGGCGAACAGCACCGCAAGAGCGGCAGAACGAAGAATCATGCAGGAACTCCTGAGCAGGCGGGGAAGCTGTCTCAGTGTAGCGCATTCCGCGCCTGGCGGGCCGGGCGCCAGCACAGGCGGAGGGCTATACTGACGGCATGCTGAAGGGGTCGAAACCGGCGATCGTTCAGAAGATCCAGCCCATCAGCATCCACGGGCAGATTTCCCTCGACGTGTATTACACCGACCCCGACGACCCGCAGGGGCAGGTCCGCATCGCCCGCGTCGGCAAGGAGTCGATTCCGCGCAGCCTGGAGGCAGGCGATCGCGTCGATCTCCATTACGTCGTCGGCGTCGTCACCCACATCACCAAAACGTAATCAGCGGCGGCGCGCCCGGACGAGGACGTCGAGCGTGTCGGGACGCGGATTCCAGAACGACAACCGGATCCGGCCGTCGCTCTCCTGCGTGATCGCTGCAGGGATGGAGCTGGTCGTCAGATACCAGCCGGCCGGCAGCACCATGTCGTTGCGCGGACGGCCGAAGCTGCGATGCCACATCAGTTGTCCGTCGACGAGCGCGTAGCGCGCCGGGTCCGTGTAGGTTTCCGAGATCCGCAGCCGCACCGACGTGCCCTTCTTCACCGGTGGAAACGGAATGAGCACGACCTGGGTGTGCGGCTCGACGCGATCCGGGATGTCGATCTTCTCACGGGCGATGTCGGCGCCGGTCAGCGTGCGCGTCTTCAGCGCCTCGCCGGTGTCGAGGTTCTTCGCGGAGGGATCCGACACGGTGCTGCCGGCGCGCACCACGTTCACGTACTGGTGCTCGCCTTCTCGGGCGGCAGTGTAGTCGTGATAGAGCGCGAACGCGTGCGTTTCGGGTTCCTTCAGGAAGTAGACGATCGTGCGGTCCTGGATGGCGCGCTCGGCGACGCGAATCTGGTTCATCGGCAATTCGCGTGGCGGCGCATCGGCGATCGGTGGCGTCGGCGGCGGTGTTGACGGAGCGACGGAGGGCGCCGGCCGTCCGGTCATACGCCGCGCTCTGATGTACATGCTGAACCTGCGTGTCTGCATGAAGCTCGCGGCAATGCGCCCGTCCGCCTGTTCGAGCACCTGCACGGGCATGTCCGACGCCAGGATCTCGTACCCCGCGGGCAGAACGATGGCGCCGCGCGGCGGCAGATCAGTTCGATGGAACTCGAGCGCGTCGCCCGAGCTGTGGTACTCCGAAGGGTTGGCGTAACTCGCCTGCAGACGCACCCGCGCCTCCCCACCTTCGGGGACGGCGCGTTTCAGGAGCACGCTGACCGCACCCTTGACCTTCTGTTCGACTTTCAACGCATCGCCGGTGGCGAGATCGGTTGCCACGATATCGGTGAGCTCCTGCCCGACGCGGATCACATCGGAGAAAGACGTCGCGCCCGCCTTGCTGATGGTCGCGTCGAGCGTGACGCGGACGCGAGCGGTCTGCGGTGCGAGCAGTTCGTAACGGACGTACGAGTCGAGGTTCTGTGCCGACGCCGATCCGGCGGCGAACAGACACACGGCGGTGAGCGCAAGAGAGCGGGGCATCACTTCAACGCGCGTCCTTTCGTTTCGGGGATCCAGATCCACATCACCGCGGCGAGCACGAACGCCGCGGAGCACACCAGCAGGGCCTGGCCGAAGCCGCGGGTATCGGCGAGGGTGCCGACGAGATACGGCGCCGCGGCGCTGACGAGACGGCCGATGTTGTAGGTAAAGCCCTGTGCGGTGGCGCGGATCGATGTCGGGTAGATCTCGGCGGTCACGGCTCCGAAGCCGGAGAAGTACCCGGTCGCGGCAAAGGCGACGCAGGGACCGAGCACGAGCAGCAGCGTCGGATTGCGCACCGTGACGTAGACGGCGAGCAGCACCGCCGCGGTGAGCAGATACATCACGTACGCGGTCTTGCGTCCGATCCGATCGCTGATCACGCCGTAGGTGACGTAGCCCACCCACATCCCGGCCTGCATCACGAACAGGTAACCGGTCGTCGCTGCGCCGGTGAGCGCCGCGCCCCCCTGGGCGACGGGAGATTTCAGGTAGCTGGGCAGCCACAGGTTGAACCCCCACCAGGCGAACAGCGTGCAGGTGTTCATCAGCGTGAGGATCACCGTCAGGCCGCCGATGCCGCTCGTGAAGATCGCGCCGATCGCGGGAGCCGCGGTCTTCGCGCGCGACGCCGCCGTCCAGATCGCCGGCTCCGTCACCCGCCGCTGCACCCAGAGGGTGAAGAATGCGGGCAGGATGCCGAGGAAGAAGACGGCGCGCCAGCCGAAGCGCGGCTGCACGTAGCCGCTCACCAGCACCGCCGCGGCATAGCCGATCGCCCAGCCGCTCTGCATGAAACCGAGCGCCCGGCCGCGGCTGTGCGACGGCCAGGATTCGGAGACGAGCGCCGCGCCGCTGGTCCACACCCCGCCCATCCCGAACCCGAGGAAGATGCGGAACAGGACGAACTGCCAGAGACTGGTCGCGAAGCCGCAGGCGAACGTGAAGACGGAGTAGAGCGCGACGCTCAGCATCAGGCCGCGCGTGCGGCCGAAGCGATCGGCGATCCAGCCGAAGCCGACGCCGCCGACCGCGGCGGCGACGAGCATCACCGAGCCGAGAACGCCGCCTTCCGCCTTGGTCAGTCCGAGGTCGGCGCTGACCGCTGGCAGCACGAGGGCGAACAGCATGACGTCGAAGGCGTCGAGCATCCACCCGAGCATGCCGGCGATCAACGCCCGCCGCGCCGCCGTATCCGCCTCGCGCCACCACTTCACAGCCAGGCTCCGACTGGCGACACCGTGACGCCGCGCCGTTCGAGCGCGTCGTGGATGCGCTGGGCGAGCTCCGCCGCGCCGGGCGTATCGCCGTGCACGCAGATGGTGTCGACATGCAGCGGAACCTCCGCCCCGGCGGGCGTCAGAACGATCCCGTCGAGCGCCATCCTGACTGCCCGGGAAACGACGGCGTCGACGTCGTGGATGACGGCGCCGCTGCGCGACCGCGGGGTGAGCGATCCGTCGGGCTCGTAGGCGCGATCGGCGAACCCTTCTCCCGCGGTGCGGAGTCCGGCGGCGCGGCCGGCCTCGAGGATCGGCGAGTTCGGCAGTCCGAACAGGATGAGCGAGCGATCGACGGCGGCGATGGCACGCGCGATCGCGTCGGAGAGCGCCCGATCGCGCGCCGCCATGTTGTAGAGCGCCCCGTGCGGCTTCACGTGCTGCAGGCCAACCCCTTCGGCGCGGGCGATTGCGGCCAGCGCGCCGATCTGCGCGATGAGCGACGCCTCCAGCTCGGCGGGATCGACGGTCATCTCGCGGCGTCCGAAGCCCTGGAGATCGGCGAATCCTGGATGGGCGCCAATCGCGACGTTCGCCGCGCTCGCGAGCCGGACGGTGCGGCGCATGACCAGCGGGTCGCCGGCGTGCGCGCCGCAGGCGACGTTCGCCGACGTGATGTGCGGCATCACGCGATCGTCGGCCCCCATGGTCCAGAGGCCGAACGACTCGCCCATGTCGCAATTGAGGTCGATTCTCATCCGAGGGGCTTCGCCTGTCACATGCGGAGTACCGCGGCGATCGTGACGATGCCGTCGAAAAGCGCGCCGAGGCGAAGGTTCTCGTTCTCCTCGTGCTGGTTGTTGTCGAAGTTCACGATCGGCACGAGCAGCGCGGGAAATCCCAGCGCTTCGATGAAGGGGGCGATCGGCACGCTGCCCCCGAGCGTGCGCAACTGCACGGGCGGCGATCCGAAGGTGCGCGTCATCGACGCGAGCACCGCACGGGCCTCGGGATCCGACGTCGGCGTCCGGAACGCGTTCATCACCGGCCCGGTCAGGGTCAATCGCGCCAGCTTGCCGTACTTCGCCCGCGCGGCGGCGTCGGGCTCGCCATCCACGAGATGGAAACCCTGCTGCTCGATGTGCCGGCGCAGCTTGGCGATCAGGTCGTCGGCCGGCGTTTCCTTCACGAGACGGAGATCGATCGCCGCGGTGGCGCGATCCGGCACGATGGTTCGCGCGCCCGCGCCGACGAACGCGCTGGCGAGGCCGCGGACGTTCAGCGTCGGATGCTGCAGCGCATCCTGGAGCCTGGGATAGGCACGCTCCGGGGCGGCGACGCCGAACGTCTCGAGCATGCGCGGGCCGTCTTCCGGCACCGCGTCCAGCATGGCGCGCTCCTCCGCGGTGAGCGGCGCGACGGCGTCGTAGTAGCCCGCCACCCGCACCCGCCCGTCGTCGTCTTTCAGCGTCGCCAGCAGCGCGGACAGGCGCATCGCGGGATTCGGAATCCAGTTCCCGTAGTTGCCGCTGTGCACGCCGCTCTTCGGGCCGAACACGGTCAGATCGAGCGTCGCCACGCCGCGCGCGCCGTAGACGAGCGTCGGACGGCCGCTCGAGTGCGCCGGACCGTCGAGGATGACCATCACGTCGGCGCGCAGCCTGTCGCGGTAGCGCGCGATCGCCGGTACGAGGCTCGGCGAGCTGGCCTCCTCTTCGCCGTCGAGGATGACGCGTACGTTCGCGGTGGGCGCGAGGCCCGCCGCCTTCAGCGCGTCCAGTGCCGCCAGCAATGCGACGATCGGCGACTTGTCGTCGGACGCCGAGCGCGCATAGATGCGCGCGTCGCGCCCTTCACCGCGGATCACCGGCGTGAACGGATCCGGCTGGTTCCATTTCGACGGATCCACCGGCTGCCCGTCGTAGTGGCAGTAGAAGAGCACCGTGCGCGCGGCGCCGGGCGTGTCGAGCGCCCCGTAGACGAGCGGGTTCCCGCCGGTTTCGAGGATCTCCCCTTTCAGTCCGTGGCGCGTCAGCAGTGCGCGCAGGTGTTCCGCGTTGCGCCGGATGTTGGGCCGATCGGCGGCGACATTCGGGATGGCGAGCAGCTCGAGCAGCTCGGCGACGATCTGCTTCTCGTGTCCCGCCACATAGTCCGTCACACCGCGCCGGAGATCCGCCGGCTGCAGCGCGAGCGCCAGTGAGAGTACGCCAGTCGCAACTATCCGCATCTATCGGACCTCGCACACCGGACGCCGGACGCCGGGCTCAAAACTCGATCAACACGCCCACCGACGGCACGATCGGCAGCATCGAATCGAACGGCCTGCCGGTCGCGCGCGTCGCCGTGTTCACGCCGGGAGGATCGAAGCGCACGTTGTCGCGGTTCATGACGTTGATCACCTCGGCAAACAGCGTCAGGCGGTGCCGCGACCACGTGAACGTCCGGTTCGCGCGCAGATCGAGCCGGGCGTACGCCGGCAGCCGCGCCGTGTTGCGCCGGTCGCTGACGACGTACCTGCCGTCCTGCTCGGCATAGTAGCCAGTGATCGGGAAGTTGCTGCCGACGCGGAGCTTCGCGACGAAGCTCGCCCGGTCGGAGTGGCGATACATGGCATAGGCGTTCACGGTATGCCGCTGATCCGAATCACCCCAGAAGCTCTCGCCCGACACGGTATCGCGGTAGCGGTTCTTCGCGAATGCGTACGACAGCCAGCCCGAGATGCCGCGGCCGGGCGCGGACCGCTGCAGCGAGAGTTCGACGCCCCGCGCGAACCCGTCCAGGCGATTGTCGTAGCGCGCGTCCGCTGCGCCGCGGACGACGCGCGTGCCGCTGACGCGAGTCTCGGATCCGGGCCGCCGCAGCATGCCGCGTTCCTCGCGGTCGTAGAGCGTCACGGAGACGCGGAGGTCGTCGGCGAGGCGCTGTTCGATCCCGGCGTCGAACTGCAGGGCCCGTTCCGGGCGAAGGCCCGGCCCGGCGGAGATCCCGAGGACGTTCTCGAAGTCCGCGAACTGCACGTACCGGCCGGCACTCGCGCGGAGGCGCAGCGTGCGGCTCGCGCGCCATTCCGACTGCAGCCACGGCGATGCGGAGGTCTGTGCCGTCAATCCCCAGCGATCCGCGCGAACGCCGGGCGCGAGCGTGAACGACGGCGACGGCGTCCATCGCGCGGACACGAATCCGCCCGTCATCAGTCCGTCCCCCGAATAGTCGTCGAGCTGCAGCAGCGACACGCGGTTGGCGGCGAGCCGCCGCCGGACGCGGCGGTTGTCGCGCCGCTCCGCCTGGGCGCCGGCGCTGAGTCCGACGTGCGGCGCGGCCTCGACCGTCAGGTCCGCGCGATACGCGAGCTGCCGGTCACGCCCGTCGTCCAGCTCGACGCCGCTGGTGTTCTCGTTGCGGAAGCGGTTGTCCGCCGCCAGGAGCCGCTGCCACAGCACGGCGCGCGCGGTGGTCACGCGCCAGCCGGCGACGCCGACGACGGAGGCGTTGCGCCCCACGTGGATGTCGTCGATCTCCCGCTGATCCGGATCGTTGGCGAACCGCGATCGCCCGGTGAGCGCGGTGAGATCGAGGTGGTGGCGCGGCGACACATCGTAGGCCAGCTTGGCCTGCGCGTCACTGAACCCGAAGCTGACGGCGCGCTCGGTCAGCCGATGCACGATCGCATCGAGATACGACTGCCGCGCCGAGACCAGCCACGATCCGCGCCGCGCGCCGAGCGGACCTTCCGCCACCGCGGACGCACTGGTGCCGCTGACCGCGACCCGGAAGATCCGCCGCTCGCGCGAGCCCTCGCGGAGCCGGAAGTCCACCTCGGCGCCGGTGTGGCCGGTGAAGTACTGCGGATACCCGCCGTTCAGGAGCGTGACGTCCTCGAGGACGTCGCTGTTGATCATCGCGACCGAGCCGGTGGGGCCGCGATCCTCGACGCCGCGCACCGCGTGCAGCAGGTAGGGCGTCGCGAAGCCGTCGACGGTGAAGGTGATGTGGCGGAAGTCGCTGCCGCGGACGGTGAACTCGCTTCGGAGGTCGTCACCGGTCGCCACGCCGGGGAGCACCTGCACGGCGCGCAGCGGATCGTCCGCCAGCACGCCGCGCAGGTTGAGCAGCTCGGCGCTCCCGATGATCGACGCCGAGGGCACGGGGTCGGGCGGGCCGCGGAAGACATCGGCGCCGACCGTGACCGTCTCGCTGTAGGCGGACGTCCCTTCGCTGAGGCGGATGATCAACGGAGCGGCCTCGCCGGCGCGGACCTCGCCGCGGAACACCGCATAGCCGACCACGGACGCCTGGAGACGGTGCGTTCCCGGCGCCAGCCCCTCGATCCGGAACCGCCCCTCGCGGTCGGTGAGCGCCGTGCCGCCGCCCTCCACGGCGACGCGCACGTGCTCGAGCGGCGCCCCGGTCCGCGCGTCCACCACCTGTCCGGCGAGCGACGCCAGAGCCGGCTCAGAGCCGGATTTGATCCCTTGCGGCGCGCCGCGGGACCCCATCGCGGCGGCCGCCGGAACGCTGAACGCCAGGGTCAGAAGCGCAGCAAGACAAAACTGTAATCGAACGTCCCAAAACTGTCGGTCCGCCCGGGGCGCCGTCCCTCGAAATGCTTGAAAAAACAGCGGTACGCCCCTTGCTCAATAGGAGGGTGCAGACGGCCTGAATATTTACGGCAGGGAGCCGTGAGTTGCTGGGGAGCCGGGTCGTTTGCAAATCCGTGGGGCGCCGAATTTCTTCGGCGCCCCTTTTTTTGTCCGGGGGAATATCGCGACGCGCAGGGTTACCGAGCACGTCGCGCTTCCCCCGGACCCCCTGGCTACGCTCCACTACGCTCGCGCTACGCCGCTCGCTCCGTTCCGCTCCGCCCGATTCCACTCTGCCCAACAGCGAGCGAAGCGAGCCCCCCTTCCACCCTGCCCGACAGCGAGCGAAGCGAGCCCCCTTCCACTCTGCCCGACGGGGAGCGAAGCGACTGTCCCTGTCCCTGCCCGACAGGGAGCGAAGCGACTACACCGAAGCTCCCTCCGGGTACTGCAGCGCCAGCCGCAGCTCCTTCGACAGCGAGTCGACGGTAGTCCCCGCGCGTTTCCACGCCCCCTCGGTCTCGAAGCGGAGATCGCCGATCCGCCGGCCCCACGGGGAGATGACGCGGCCGATGGCGCGGAAGTCCGTGCGGTCGGCGTGCTCCTGATCCAGGCGCCGGACGACGTCCGGCGCCACCCGGATGAACGCGCGCAGCGCGCTCGCCGACTTGATGCTGTACTTGCGGCCGGTCCACGCCGCGCCGAACACCTGCGCCACCTGCTTCAGGTAGTTGACGAAGAACTTCTTCGACTCCTCGCGGAACGCCTCGCCCTTCTTGCCCGGCCCGAACGCCTCCGACGCGAACAGCTTCTTCAGCTCCTGCGCCAGCGGCGCCTGCGCGACGCGCCCGCTGCCGACGCCGAGCAGCTTGATCTCGCCGTAGAGCGGTGAGTCTTCGCGATCGTTCAGCGCCCGCATCACGTCGTGCGCCGCCGCGAGGTTCTCGTCGCGGTACAACTGCCGTCCCGACAGCGACACCAGGTGCGAGGCGTTCAGCCGCGTGTGCTTCGCGTTGATGGTGACGAACATCTGGACGACGTGATCCTCGGGAAGGCGATCGAAGATGATCGCCGGCACGGTGAAGCTTTCGTCGCCGAACCGATCGATGTCGGCGTGCAGCGCGAGCAGCCGGTGCTGGCCGTCGATCGCGCGCAGGATCCCCTCGCGCTCCGGCACCTTCAGCGTGCCGAGCGGCGATCCGTTCTCGACCGGCTCGAACTTCAGCGTCTCGTCGCACGAGATGATCACGGCGCCGGCGATCGACGGTAGATCGCGCGCCTGCCGGCACTGCTCGTAGTACGCGACCAGCTCGTCGATCTTGCGGCGGATGATCGCGCGCTGATACGCCTTGTCGCTGGAGGCGATCCGCCGTTCGAGCAGGTCCCAGTTCACCTTCGACGGCGCCGCGCTCTTCTTGCGTCCGCCGCGGACCGGCTGCCCCTGTTCCCCGTAGTCGAGGACCTCGAACCGGACGAGCTTGTCGATGTCGTTGGCCGAGAGTGATGCCTGGTAGAACTGCACCCCGAACTGCTGCATCCGGATGGCGGCGACGCTGATCAATGGGCCTCCAGTAGCATGTTTATATTGTGTCGGCGCTAGAACATCAAGGCTAGAACCTTCTCGCTGAGCTTCCCGTGTAAACGCCGCCGCTGCACGTACTTATCCCACAGCCGCTGCTTCTGCGCCGCCAGCCAGATCATCGCCGCCCAGAACGCCGCCAGCGCCGCCCACGCCGCCGGCAGCGAAAACGCGCCGTGAAGCGGACGTGAAATCAGCCCGTAGACGAGCTCCACGTGCACCCAGTAGATGAACAGCGACGTGCGCCCGAGCAGTTGCAGCGGGCTCCACCGCCGCCCCGCCGTCGGCCGCTGTTCCCACAGCCAGGCAGCCCCGAGCGCCGCCACCATCAGACCCAGGCGCAGGAAGAAGAAGCTCGCCGAGGTCGTCCAGAAGCGCGATCGCGGGTCGAGCGGCGGCAGAAACGACGCTTCGTAGGCAATCCACGCGAGCGCCGCCCCCGTCAGCCCCAGGGCGACGTTGACCCGGCGATCCGCGGCCGCAGTGCCGGCGGCCTCGAGAATCACGCCGACGGCCGCCCCGGCCATCACGAACGCCACCCATGGAAAGAACGTGAAGTTGTTCAGACCCGGGATCGGCCGCAGATAGGCCTCGACGGGATCCGGCAGGACGGCGAGGGCGGCGATGTCGCGGATCGCCGGCGTCAGGAACACCAGCGCGATCGCCGCCGCCGTGTAAGCGGCGCCGCGGCGCACCGGACCGCGCGCCAGCGCCCACAGCGCCGCCGCCGCGATCATTGCCGGTCCCATGATGTTGAGGATGTCCACCTTCAGCATCGTCCAGGCCGGCGCAGTGAAACCGCCGAGGACGTAGGACTGCAGGCGGAAGAGGAAGGCGAGCGCGAAGATCTGCAGGCCGCGCTTCTGCACGGCGCGCGAGGCGGCCGCGGGATCGCCGCTGCGGCGCGCTTTCGATCCGGCGGACAGGACGACTCCGATGCCGGCGAGAAACAGGAACAGCGGCGCACCGAAGCCGCCGAGAATCAGCGACTGACCGAAGGCCCGCGAGCCGCGATCGGCGGCGCGCGTCCACGCGTCGATCACATGCGCCTCGATCATGATCAGCACGGCGATGCCGCGCAGGACGTCCAGGTAAGACCGCCGGGTGGCGGGGGACGTCATGGGGCCACGGAAAAGCGGCTCTCGAACGCGATGTCTTCCCGCATCGAGTGCCAGACCGAGCAGTATTTGTCGTGGGACAGATCGATGGCGCGCTGCACCTGGTCCTTCGGCACGGCGCCCGTGACCGTGAAGTCCAGCGTGACTGCCGTCACGCGATGCGGATTGTCCTGCGCCCGCTCCGCGACGACGGCGACGCGGAGCCCGCGCAGGTCGAGGCGCGCCTTGCGGAGGATGTGGACGAGGTCCATCCCCATGCAGCCGGCCAGCGCGAACACCAGCGCCTGTACGGGAGAGGGACCCGCCTCCCCCGCGCTATCGAGAACCATCGAGGCCGCGGCCGAGTGGCCGGCGAACACGAGGTCACGTTCCCACACGATCTCGACGGTCGTCGGAGCCTTCATCCGGACATTCTATTTCCGGCGGCGGTCCGCCGGACGCCGCCAGGCGGCGCTCAGGCCGCCTGCGATTGCGAGCGGGGATTGCGCTTGAAGATCGTCGAGAGCGCGAGCCAGCCGAGCGGCATCGCGACGAGCAGGTAGGTTAGGTACTGACCGTAGGCGCCGTCGGGCCCGTACGGTTCCGTGGCCCAGTGCAGCGCTTCGCTGTTCGGCAGCACGTTGGCTTCCGCAAGCTCGTGGAAGCCGTAGATCAGGAGCTGCACCACGAAGACGAGCAGGAACACCGCGGTGACCTGGAAGAAGCGGCCGAGATTGATGCGGTGGCCGTACCGCGACCACAGATACGCGATGAACGCCGAGATCAGCGTCCCGGCGGCGGCGCCCGCGACGATGTCCATCGCGTGCATCTGGAAGATCAGCGCGTTCATCAGCATGGCGGTCTCCATGCCTTCACGGGTGATCATCAGCAGCGTGAAGCCGAACACGCCCCAGAACGCCGCGCGGCCGACGCGAACGGATGAGGCGGCCAGCCGTCCTTCGATCTCGCGCTTCATGTGACGCCCCGCCCGCCACATGTGCACCGTCAACGACGCGACGAGCACCGCGGCGACGATGCCGAGGATCCCCTCCCAGAGCGCCTGGTTCCGCGCCTGCGCCAACAGCAGCCCGGCGCCGATGCTCAGCAGGATGGAGGCGCCGATTCCCCAATGAATCGCCGGGATCAGCTCCCGGCGCCCGGTCTTGCGGAGGTAGGCGAGACTGATGGCAATGATCAGGAAGGCTTCGAGGCCTTCACGCAAGGTGATGACGAACGCCTGGAACATGACTGTTTTCAAAGTCTATTAGCGGAAGTCCGACCGGTCAAGTCGGGTTTCTGTCGCATTTCTGTCGCCGGTCCATTCGCCCTAACATTGAGCCATGTTCCGTATGCTCGGCCTTTCCCTGCTGGCGGTGCTCGCGATGCCTTCTCTCCCGGCCCAGTCGAACCCGATCGAGCGCGCCCGCGCGCTGCACCGGCAGGCGCCGGTCATCGACGGCCACAACGATTACCCGTGGGCCCTGCGCGAGCACGATCCCGCGCGCGATCTCGACAAGCTCGACATCCGCGTCTCGCAGCCGTCGATCATGACCGACATCCCGCGCCTGAAAGCGGGCGGCGTCGGCGGACAGTTCTGGTCGGTCTACGTCCCCGCGACGCTCCAGGGACAGAGCGCCGTCACGGCCACGCTCGAGCAGATCGACATCGTCCATCGCATGGTGCGCAAGTACCCCGACACGTTCGAGCTGGCGTCGACGGCCGCCGACGTCACCCGGATCCGGAAGGCCGGCCGGATCGCGTCGCTGATCGGCATGGAAGGCGGCCACTCGATCGACAACTCGCTCGCCAACCTGCGGATGTTCTATCGCCTCGGCGCGCGCTACATGACGATCACCCACTCGCTCAACACGCCGTGGGCCGACTCGGCGACCGACACGCCGAAGAGCAACGGGCTGTCGCCGTTCGGCGAAGAGGTCGTGCGCGAGATGAACTGGCTGGGAATGCTGGTCGATCTGAGCCACGTCTCCCCCGAGACCATGGCCGACGCGCTGCGCGTCACCCAGGCGCCGGTGATCTTTTCGCACTCGGACGCGCGCGCGCTCAACGACCATCCGCGCAACGTGCCCGACGAGATCCTGAAGCAGATGCCGAAGAACGGCGGGGTCGTCATGGTCACGTTCGTGCCCGGTTTCGTCTCGCCGAAAGTGAACGAGTGGAACAGGCGGCAGACGGCGGAGCAAGAGAAGATCTCGAAGACGACCGGCAACCAGCCGGATCTCGTGAAGAGCGCCATGGCGCAGTGGACGGCGTCGAATCCCGCGCCCGAAGCGACGATCGCGGAAGTGGCGGACCACGTCGATCACATCCGCAAGATCGCGGGCGTCGATCACATCGGCGTCGGCGGCGACTTCGACGGGATTACGCAGACGGTCAAGAACCTCGACAACGTGTCGGCGTACCCCGCGCTGACCGCGGAGCTGATGCGCCGCGGGTACAGCGATGCCGACCTGCGGAAGATCCTCGGCCGGAACGTGCTGCGCGTCATGAGCGAGGTCGAGAAGGTCTCGGCCCGTCTGCAGAAACAGCGCGGACCGTCCGTCGCGCTCTTCCCGGCCGCGCCGGCCGCGGCGCAGTCCGTGCCGGTGCAGGCGCCGATCGCCATCACGCTCGAGCGGACCGCCTGTTTCGGCTTCTGCCCCGTGTACACCGTCACGCTTCGCGACGACGGGACTGTCACCTACAACGGGCGCCAGCACGTGAAGGTGACCGGCAATCACACGTGGAAGATCGATCCTGCCGCCGTCCGCGCGCTCGCCCAGGAGATGCAGGACGAGGGCTTCTTCGACCTGCAGGACGAATACCGGTCGCTCATGACCGATCACCCGACCGTGTTCACGACGCTGTCAGCCGGAGGGCGCAGCAAGAGGGTGCTGGATTACGTGGCCGGCCCGCAGAAGCTGAAGGACTTCGAAGCGAAGATCGATCAGATCGCCGGCACGCAGAAGTACGTCAAGGGGGACGACAAGCTGGCGGCGGCAGTCATGGCCGGAGACGAGAACGCGGTGCGCGCGCTGCTCGCCGCGGGGGCGGACGCGAGGGGCGCAGACGAGCATCGCGTCACCCTGGTGATGCGCGCGGCGGAAGCGGGGAACGCCGAGATCGTTCGCCTGCTGCTCGCCGCCGGCGGCGATCCGACGGCGCGGGACCGTGACGGCCGCAACGCCGCGGATCGCGCGCGCGACGGACTCGCCGGCGGCAAGGCGCGGCAGTACGAGCTGATCCTCAAGCTGCTGGTCGACGAGATCGAAGTCAGCGGGTCGTCGGGTGATCGGGTGATCGGGTGATCGTCCTGCTGCTGATTGCCGCCTTGCTGCCGCACATGACGCAGGTCTCGCGCGTCCGGATCGTCGCGATGGGGGACTCGACGACGGCGGGGACGCCGGCGTTCAAGTCGCCGCGCGAGGCGCCGCCGGGCGGCAGCGGCGACGAGACCAGCCAGTACGCCTACTGGCTGATGCGCGCGCATCCCGAGTGGGAGGTCGTGAATCAGGGGATCAACGCGCAGCGCAGCGATCAGATTGCCGCGCGGTTCGACGCGGACGTCCTCGCGCAGAAGCCTCGGGTCGTCGTCATCGTCGCCGGAGTGAACGACGTGTATCAGGGGCGTCCCGCCCAACACGTCATCGATCAGCTGCAGTCGATGTACCGGCGCGCCCATGCCGCGGGCATCCGGGTCGTCGCCGGCACGATCATTCCCTACAACACCGCGACCCCCGATCAGAACGCGCGGATGAAGGCGATCAACGACTGGATCCGCGGGCGCGCCGGACAAGGGGATCCGCCAGTGACCGTCGTCGACACGCGCGCAGCCGTCGCGGCCGCGGACAATCCCGACATGCTGGCGAGCTCACCGGATCAGTTGCACCCGGACGCAGCAGGCTATCGCAGGATGGCGGACGCCATCGCACCGGCGATTCTGCGCGCCCTCCACCCATAATCCCCAATCCCTAATCCCTAATCCCCGATCCCTAATCCCTGATCCCCGATCCCCGATCCCAGCTCTAGGGTTCGTCGCCGCTCGGGCCGTAGATCTGCGGCACCTTCGAGCCCATGGGGCGGAGATACGTCGTGATCTGGCCGCGGTGGTGGACGATGTCGAAGAGGAAGCTCCATGCCATGGGCGCGGCCGGACGCTGCTGGCCGAAGAACTCGAGGGCGCCGGTCCACTTCGCGTCAGGCAGCGCCGCGAGCCGCGTTTCGATGGCGGCGCTCTGTTTCTCGTACGCGTCGACCAGCTCCTGCATCGTCGCCGGGGCGGGCTGCGGGGCCCATTCGGCCTTGCCGGTCTCCAGCGCGTCGATGAGCATGCCCTCCTCGCAGACGATCTGCCAGGCGATTTCCTTGGCTGTCCGCGACTTCGGATCCGGCCGGTAATCGGATCCGTCCGGGATCCGCGCCAGCACCTTGTGCGTCGTCTTCGATTCCTTGTTCCAGAACCCGGTAAAGAGCCGCTTCTCGTCCATCTACACTGCCTCCGCGGGCTTCAGCGTCCCGTTCAACACCCTCACCCACCGCAGCACGGCGCTCGACAGGATCACGATCACGCACGCCATCATCACGATCGTCAGGGTCGAGTTCAGATACCCCTGGAAGTGCCTGGCGGGATCCGGGCCGACCGCCATCGGGTAGAAGTTGTCGCGCACGCTCAGCGCGCCCGCGGTGAGCGTGGTGATCGAGACGAACGCCAGCGGCGCGATCGTCACCCACGCATAGCGGGCGCGGCCGGCGTTGATGATCACCGTCGTGCCCACCGCCAGCGCAACCGCGGCGAGCAGCTGGTTGGCGATGCCGAACATCGGCCAGATGGTGGAGATGCTGCCGGCCCAGATGAAGTAGGCCCAGGCGCCGACCACCAGCAGGGTCGAGACCACCGCGCCGGGCAGCCAGTCGTGGCGCGAGAAGGGCGTGTAGGCGCGGCCGAGGAACTCGCCGACGAGGAACCGCGCCACGCGCGTGCCGGCGTCGATCGTGGTGAGGATGAACAGCGCCTCGAACATGATCGCGAAGTGGTACCAGTAGTCGACGAGCTGGCGCATGCCGGGCAGGCCGGCGAAGATCTGCGCCATGCCGATGGCGAGCGACACCGCGCCGCCGGTGCGGCCGGCGACGGTCTCCTGCACGGCGGCCTCGAGCGCCGGCAGGTTCGTCACCTGGAGCCCGAGCTGGGCGAACACCGCGGGCGGGGTGTTGATGGCGAAGTAGTCGCCCGGATGCATCGCGCTGGCGGCGATGATCGACACGATCCCGACGAGTCCCTCCATGAGCATCGCGCCGTAGCCGATCGGCCGGATGTCGGATTCCTTGTCCACCATCTTCGGCGTCGTCCCCGACGAGATCAGCGAGTGGAACCCGGAGATCGCGCCGCACGCGATGGTGATGAACGCGAACGGGAAGAGGGGGCCGGGAACGATCGGTCCGCCGCCGCCGACGAACTGCGAGAACGCGGGCATCTCCAGCACCGGGTTGACGACGATGACGCCGAGGATCAGCAGCCCGATGGTGCCGATCTTCATGAACGAGCTGAGGTAGTCGCGCGGCGCGAGCAGCAGCCACACCGGCAGCACGGACGCGATGAATCCGTACCCGGCCATCAGCACGATCAATTGCGTGCGGGTGAACTCGAAGTAGTGCCCGAGGGAGGAGCCGGCCAGCGGTTTGCCGAGGACCACGCACAGCAGCAGCCCGGCCACGCCGATGATCGTGGCTTCGGTGATCTTTCCGGGCCGGAGGCGGTACATGTACCAGCCGACGAAGAGCGCGAGCGGGATCGACATCCCGATCGTGAAGGTGCCCCACGCGCTGTGCTCGAGAGCGTTGACCACCGCCAGGCCGAGGCCGGCAAGCGCGATGATGACGATGAAGAGGATGGCGAGGGCGGCGGTGGTTCCGGCGACGGGGCCGATCTCCGAGCGGGCGATGTCGGCGAGCGACGCGCCGCCGCGGCGTGTCGACGCCCAGAGGATGATCATGTCGTGCACGGCGCCGGCCAGACAGACGCCGCCAACCAGCCAGATGAGCCCGGGGGCGTAGCCGAACTGTGCGGCGAGCACCGGGCCGATCAGGGGGCCGGCGCCGGCGATGGCGGCGAAGTGGTGCCCGAACAGCACCCAGCGCGTCGTCACGTGGTAGTTGTGCCCGTCGGGGCGGACGTGCGCCGGCGTCGGCCGGCGGTCGTCGAGGCACATCACCCGCGCGGCGATGAACGCGCTGTAGTAGCGGTAGGCGATGGCGAGGATCCCGAGGATGGGCAGAATGACGTAAAGGGCCCGCATCGCCGGCGATTCTAGTCGATGCCGGCGGCGGGGTATCATGGAGGAGCCACCTGCCCGGTTTTCCAGAGTTACACATGCGACGGATCATCCCTGTCCTCACCGCGCTGGCGCTGACCGCGCCGATTGCGGCCCAGAACCAGACCATCAAGGTCTCCACCGCCTCAGTCCCGGTCTACGTGACCGTCACCGATACGGAGCGCCGTCTCGTCCCGGATCTGACCATCGACGACTTCGAGATCCTCGACAACGGCAAGCCCCAGGCGATCAACGTCTTCGAGAACAAGCCGGTGCCGATCACCACCACGGTGATGATCGACACCAGCGGCAGCATGACGGGGATCCTCAGCTTCGTGAAGGATGGAGCCGAGCAGTTCCTCATCCGTCTCCTGCCGGACGACAAGGCGCAGGTCGGCGAGTTCAGCGACAAGATCAAGTTCCATCCCGGGACGTTCATCGACGATCGGGATCGGCTGATCTACCTGCTGAAGCACGAGCTGGACTTCGGGTACCCGACGCGCCTCTACGACGCGGTCGACGAAAGCCTGACGCAGCTCGAGCCGGAGACGGGCCGGAAGGTCGTGCTGGTGTTCACCGACGGGGACGACACGGCGAGCAAGGTCGGGCTCGGGCGGGTGATGGACCGCGCCCGCGAGAAGGACGTGATGGTGTACGCGGTGGGGCTCGTGAACGAGTACTTCAACGGGCAGCAGCGCGTGCGCAGCGCGCCGGATCGCGGGCTGAAGAAGCTCGCCGAAGATACCGGCGGCGGCTTCTTCGAACTGAAGAAAACCGCCGACCTCGGCGAGACCTTCACGCGGGTCGCGCAGGAACTGCACAGCCAGTACGTCCTGGGGTTCTCGCCACAGGCGCTGGACGGCAAGGTCCACAAGCTCGAAGTGCGCGTGAAGAAGAGCGGGATGAATGCCCGCGCGCGAAAGAGTTACGTCGCCGCGGCCTCAGTGGGAACGAAGTGAGGCCGTCGGATCTAGACCAGCGCGATGACGACCGTCACCGCCAGGAGGATCGCCACCAGGCGTTCGGCATTGCTCGAGATGTCCCAGTCCATGTACCGCATGTTCGTGTCCGTCCTTTCTCCGAGTTAGACGGACCTTCGCCGGGATCGGTTTAGTCTGTAGCCGTGACGTTTCCGTGGCGGCCGCGCCGCCAGGACCTGTCGGCGCGAACGCTCCTGACACTCGGCGCCCTGCTGCCTTACTGGCGCCTGCTCACCTTCTCCGTCATTTACGTTACCGACGACTATTTCGCCTCCGACATCTTCAACGGGGAACTTCCCGGCCGGGTACTCGTAGGACAATTGGTACGCCGCGGCGAGCTCCCGGTGTGGACGGCTCAGTTGTGCTCGGGCCTGCCGCTCGCCGGATCGTCGGCGGATCCCATCGGGCTCGGGGCATTCGCGCTCCTGCCGCCGGCCGCAGCGCTCGATCTTCTCGTGATCGCGCTGCTGCTCGTCGCCGCGCACGGCGCCTACGGGCTCGCCCGGCGGTTCGGCGCCGATCGCGTCGGCGCGGTGCTCGCCGGTCTCGCCTTCGCCGGTTCCGGCTACATTGCCTGCCAGCTCAAGCACCTGGCGATCGTCTCGACGATCGTGTGGCTGCCCGTCGGCCTGTTGTTGATCGATCGGGCGCTCGTCGCGCCGAAGCCCGACACGGAGAGACCGGGCGAGGGCGGACGCCGCTCGCTCGCGACGGCGCTGTTCGGCCTGGTGTTCGCGCAGCAGGTGCTCTCCGGATTTCCGCAATCCGCCTACATCTGCGCGCTCGTCTACGGATCGTTCGCGCTCTTCCGCGCGCTGCAGGGGCGCATGCAGTACGCCTCGCCGCGGCAGTGGCTGGTCCTGCTGGGCGGCCTCGGCGCCGCGGTGGTGCTCGGCGCCGGCGCAGGCGCGTTCGTGCTGCTGCCGATGTCGGCGCTCGGGAGCATCTCCGATCGGGCGGCCGAAGTGCAGCAGGGCTATCAGTGGGCCACACGCCTGGCCTACTGGCCGCCGAACATCCTCACGTTCCTGCTTCCCTACGTCAACGGCGACATCTCGGATAACAGTTACAAGGGGCCGCCGTTCTTCTGGGAAGACTACGGCTACGTCGGCGCGTTGACGTTCCTGCTCGCGATCTACGGCGCCGTGCGCCAGCGCCGGATGCCCGTCGTCCTGTTCCTCGCCGGCATGACGGTGCTGGCCTACCTGTTCGTGCTCGGCGCGGCGACACCGGTCTTCAAGATCGCCTATCTGCTGATCCCGGGGCTCAAGATGTTCCGCTTCCCCACGCGCTTCCTCATCGTCGTCGAGCTGGGGCTCGCGGTGCTCGGCGCGATCGGATTGACGCGGCTGCGCGCGGACCTGCAGGAACGCGTGTCCGCTGTGTCACGCGCCCCGATCTGGATCGCAGCCGCGATCTGCGCGCTGACCGCAGTCGATCTCTGGTATCACCAGCCCCGGCAGAACCCGATGGTCCCGGCGCAGGAGTGGCTGGCGCCGCCGGCAACGGCGAAGATGATTCTCGCCGACACGCCGCAGCCGAGGACCTTCACGCCGCGCCAGCGCGAGCTGCATCGCGGCGCCTTCGTGGCCGCGAAAGGGTGGTCCGACGTCACTCCGTACTTCACGTTGCGCGGCGTCCTGCAGCCGAATACCGGCGGGGGCTTCTGGGGCATTCCGTCCGCCGACTGCTACGCCGGCATCGCGCCGCGCTGGTACACGGACGTCTGGGGCGATCACAACCGCGAGGACTCGCTGGCGACGCGCATGTCGCTCGTCGATCCTTCGCAACAGGCGCTGCTGCTGCACCCCGGATTCGCCGGCCTGCTCAAGGGCTACGGAGTCACGCACGTGCTGAGCTCGCTCCCGCAACGCGGCACCGACCTGCAGTATGTCGGCCGCGACGGCAATTCGTTCGTCTACCGTGTGAAGGGCACCGCGCGAGTGCGCTTCGTGCCGAACGGGCGCGGCATGAGCGACGGCGCGGCCGCCGCCCGGCTGCTGGACGGCACGTTCGACCCTGATGCGGAGATCCTCCTCCACGAACCTGGTTTCGTCATCTCGGACGGTCCACCGCCGACGGCGCAGACGTGGCCGGACCGGGCCGTCATCACCCACGAGAGCCAGCGGACGCTGACCGTTTCGGTGGACGCACCGCAGTTCGGTTATCTGCTCCTCGCCGACACCTACTACCCGGGCTGGAGCGCGACCGTCGACGGTGCTCCGGCGCCGGTGATTCGCGCCAATCTTTCCGTTCGCGCCGTGCCAGTCTCGGCGGGGCGCCACGAAGTGCGATTCACCTACGACGCGCCCGGCGTCGCGACCGGCATCAGGATCACGGTCGCGTCGATTGCGCTGCTGCTGCTGTGGGCGGCGGCGGCAGGCTACGCGGTGCTGCGCTCGCGCCGGTACCGCAGCAGTCCGATCGCCCCCCAGAATCCAATCACCGCGTAGTTCAGCGCCTGGGCGACCAGGATGTAGGCGATCGCGTCGTTGCGGCTGAAGCCGAACGGCGTCAGCACGCTGACGGCGACGAACTGATAGATGCCGACGTATCCAGGCGTCGACGGGAGCGCGCTGCTCAAGCCCAGCGCGGCGATCAGCAGGAACGCGATCGGGAACGGCGCATCCAGACCGAGCGCCGACGCGCCGACCACCACGCCGGCGGCGTCGAGCGTCCAGATCACCGCGGTGAGGGCGGCGAAGGGCACGAGCCGCCGGGGATCGTGGAGCGCGCGCATGCCGTGCAGTGCGTTCTCGAGTGCCGACGAGAGCGCCGTGCGGAAACGCTCGGGCAGCGGGATGCCGCGCACCGCCGACTGGAGTGGGGCGGCGAACAGCGGAAGCAGCGCGATGGCTGCGGCGGCGATCAGGGCGGCAGCGCCGAACGGCCGGATCGCGCCCGCGAGCCAGCCCGGCGGCGCGGGCATCGTCAGCAGCACGGTGGCGGCGATCAGCACGAGCACGACGGCGTCGCTGACGCGCTCCGACAGCGCGGTGGCGAGCACGTACGGCAGCTCGAGGCCGCTCCGTGCGCTGATCATCATCGTCCGCACCAGCTCGCCGGCGCGCGCCGGCAGGAAGTTGTTGCCGAAGTAGCCGGCGGCGGTCGCCCAGAACACCGCGGGAACGGCGAGCGGACGGTGACCGTCTTCCGGCGGGCGTTTCAGGAGCACGTGCCAGCGCACGGCGCGCAGCAGCAGCGCGAGCGAGGCGATGCCGAGGACCAGCGCCAGGCGCGGGGCTGACGCGCCAGCCACGATCCGCCCGACCTCGCGCCACTGGATGCCGCGAAGCGAGAAGTAGAGCAGGACGGCCGCGAGCGCGACCGCGATGCCGACGGTGATGGTTCGGACCCGCGCGTCAGTCCGCGGGATCGTCATCGAAGTTGATGCGCTCCTCTTCGACCACCAGCGGACGGTTGCGCACCTGCGTGTAGATCGAGCCCACGTACTCGCCCAGCACGCCGAGAAAGAACAGCTGCACCGACGCGACGCAGAACAGCCCGATGATCACCGGCGCCACGCCGATCGGCAGGTTGTACCAGAACAGCATCTTCATCACGAAGTAGACCAGCGCCACGAGCAGCGTGATGACCGAGCTGACGAAGCCGAGGATCGTCGCGACGCGGAGCGGAATGCGGGAGTGGTTGACGATCCCCTGCATGCCCAGGTCGTACAGCGTGTAGAGATTGTTCTTGGTCAGGCCGCGCTTCCTGACCGGCTGTTTGTACGGCACGGTCGCATAGCGGAAGCCGAGCTCCGCCACGATGCCGCGGAAGTACGGGTAGGGATCGGGCAGCCGCCGCAGCACCGAGACGAACGCCTTGTCGTAGAGGCCGAACCCGGTGCTGTTGCGGACCTGTTTGACCTCGGACAACCGGTCGATCACCTTGTAGCCGGCGCGGCGGATCGCCGACATCAACGCCGATTCCTCGGCCTGCTCCTTGATGCCGAGCACGACCTTGTAGCCCTCTCGCCACTTGCCGAGGAAGGCGGGGATCATCTCGGGAGGATCCTGCAGGTCCGCCGCCATCCCGATGACGGCGTCGCCGCGGCACTGGAGCAGCGCGTGGTACGGCGAACGCACGTGGCCGAAGTTGCGCGTGTTGACGATCACCTTGACGTTCCGGTCGGCCGCGGCAATCTCGCGCAGGATCGCGACCGTCGCGTCGGTGGACGCGTTGTCGATGAACAGGTGCTCGTAGCGGTATTCGCGCAGGGGGGCGAACACCGCGCGGACGCGCTCGTAGAGCGTGCGGACGTTCTCGGCTTCGTTGTAGCAGGGGGTGAGAACGGTGACGAGCGGGATGTCAGACATTGTAGAGAAGGATCAGCTCGTTCGCGCAGCCCAGCGCGGTGCGGATCTGGTCGGCGATCTCCTGCTGGAACACGCGCGAGCTGATGAGCACCGGCTCCCGTCTCTCGCGCAGCGCTTCCGGCGCCACGATCGGCCGGCCGTGCAGCAGCTTGCCGTGATAGCGCGAGTTCGATTCGACGAACGCCACGATGTCGGCCTCGGCGAGGCGGCTGGTCGCCATGAGCCGGCTGGTGTGCGTGCCGACGCCCCACACCAGGATCGGCTGTTTCGCGTCCACGACGGCGTCGATCTTCTCGTGCAGGCGGCGCTCGTCCGCGGCGCACGCCGCCAGGTAGCGGTCGAGGCCGAGGGCGGTATCGGCGTCGAACTCGATGTGCTGCGGCATCTCTTCCTCCCTGCGGTAGAAGGCGGAGATGTTCGACATCACGGTCCGGTAGCTCTGCTCGCGATGGTTCTGCTCGAGGAACGCCTCGGCGAACCCGTGGCGCCGCATCAGGTTGCGCAGCGAGACCGGCGAGAAGAAGTTGATGTGCTCCGTGCTGAAGTCCTGGTACGGCGCGTTGGGCCAGTCCGCGAACGCGGTGACGTCCGGCACTTCGACGTAGAACAGACCCGAGGGCTCGAGCAGCGCGCGCACCTGCGCGAAGGCGCTCTCCAGATCGCGCAGGTGCTCGAGCACGCCGACCATGATGACGACGTCGAAGCGCTCGCCTGACGCGGCGATCCCGGCCAGCGTCGTCGTGCGCACCGGAATCGAGTAGAGCCTCGCCGCCGTGGCGGCGCACGCCGGCGACGGATCGAGGCCGGTCACGTTCGGGAAGCCGCGCTCGCGCAGGTTCGCGAGCAGCCGCCCGCTGGCGCAGCCGACGTCGAGGACCCGCGCGTCACGCGACGGGAGGCGGGGCGCGACGACGTCGGCGATCACCGCGAGACGCCGGGCGTCGTACTCGGATTCTTCCCCGCCGCGCTGCGCGTACTCGTACTTCGACATCTCGCGATAGTAGCGATCGAACGCCGCCTGGCCGGGGATGCCGTCCGCGTAGGCGGCGCCGCAGCGCTCGCACACCGCCACGTCGTAGCCGGTGATCGGCGTCGCCTGCTCGACCGCGGCGAACTCCTGCCGAAAGACGACGCGCCGATCCGGCGAGCCGCACACCGGGCAGTCGCGGTGCGGGGCGTCGCTCATCGCGTGCTCCTCGCCAGGCGCGCGCGGGGGATCCCGTAGCACACCAGATCCCACCCCTCTTCGTTGTGCGGACGCAGGAAGTAGGCGTAATCGTCGCGCCAGCTGCGCAGCATCAACGGGATCTTCCAGAGGTGATCCTGTACGTGGTAGACGCAGACCGCGAGAATCGGATCGTGGCGGCGGATGGTGCCGCGCGCGCCGTGCAGCGCCTCGACTTCGAACCCCTCGATGTCGAGCTTGATGAACGTCGGCCGCTCCTGCCCGACGAGCGCATCGATCGTCTCCGCCTGCACGGCCACGGCGCCGGCAGCCGCGTCCGTGCGCGCCGCGCTCGCCGCTGTTCCCGTGGCATCGAGATAGAGCGTCCGCGCTTCGGCGCCGAGCGCCACCTGGCGGCAATCCACGCGGGCGCGAACGTCTGGCGGCAGCTGCTCGACGACGGCCTGCAGCCGGGCGAAGTTTCCCGGGTCGGGTTCGACCGCCAGCAGGTGGCCGAATCGGCTGCCGTACAGCTGCGACAGCGTCCGCACCGTGTCGCCGTCGTAGGCGCCGCCGTCCACAATCCACTCGTCGTCGCGCCAGGCGAACAGGTCGGGCGGAAAGTACTGCGGGTGGTCGACGGGACGCGCCAGCCCGTCGAAGTCGGCGTCGAGACGGAAGCGTACCTGCGACACGTACTCCGCACGCGACGCGCCGTCCTCCCAGACGTCGAACGCCCGGCGCACCTCTTCGCGCTGCTGCAGCACGTGCGACGGCAGGTCCTGCAGGTAGAACGGCAGCAGTGCGTCGGCGTACTTCCAGAACAACGGCGGAAAGGGAAAGACGACGTCGCAGCCGAGCCCGCGAAGCTGGTCGCGGGACTGGGCGAAACGGTGGCGGTTGTGCGCACCCCAGATCGTCACCACGAACGCCGCGGTGCGCCCGAACTCCCGCGCTGCCGCAGCCGCGGAGAGCACCCGCACCCCCTCGACCGTGGTGCCGTGCCTGCCCGGCCCGTTGTCGACGAACGCCAGCGGCTCGACGCCGTGCCGGCGCAGGCCGGCGAGCGTGCGGCGGCCGAGCCCGCCCGCGCCCATGAGGACGACGGGCCTGCCGCCCGACAGGCGATCGAACTCGCGGCGCTCCGCCTGCTGCTGGGTCGCGACGTGCCGCGACAGCAGCGCGTCGAGCTCCGTCCGGGCGGTCGTCACCAAATCGTCTTTCCTCCGTCGACCACCAGGTTGGCGCCGGTGACGAACGCCGCGGCGTCGGAGCAAAGATAGACCAGCGCGCCCTGGAAATCGTGCGGACGGGCCATCCGGCCCATCGGGATCCTGCCGGCAGCGCGCGCGATGAAGTCGGGCGGCTGGCCGCTCTCGACGCCGCCGAGCGTGATCGTGTTCACCCGGACGCCCGCCGCCGCCCAGTACGTCGCCAGGTAGATCGTCAGTCCGTGCAGCCCCGCCTTGACGACCGTGTAGCTGACCGGTTTCACCGGTTGTCGATCCGCCGGCACACCGTCCTTCAGGTAGAGCCGCTGATCCGGGGCGATGACACCGTACTCGGAGGAGATGTTGACGATGACGCCGCGCCCCTGGCGGGCGAGCGCGGTCCCGATGATCCTGGCGCACAGGAACGGACCGGTGAGGCCGACCGCCAGGTCCGCCTCCCATTGATCGAGGGGAAAGTTCTCGAGGCGCGAGAACGCCTGCCCCGGCGCTTCGACTTTCGGATTGTTTGCCGCGTTGTTGACGAGGATGTCGACGCGGCCGAAGCGCGACGTCACCGACTGCAGCAGCCCCTCTATCGACTCCGCTCGCGTGACGTCGCATGCCAGCCCGAGCGCCGTGCCGCCGGTGGCGGCGGCAATCCCGCCGGCGCGCGATTCGGCGTCGGCGGCGCGAAGATCCGCGAGAACCGCGATCCCGCCGGCGGCGGCAATGGCTTCACCGTGGCGGACGCCGAGGAGGCCGGCCCCTCCGGTGATGATGGCGACGCGCCCCTCCAGCGAGAAATCGGCCCCCGGCTTCACCTGACCTCCACCGTGCGCCCGCTGCGCATCGAGCTCTTCACCGCGACAGCCAACCGCAGCACGGCGATCCCGTCGCGCAGCGGCGTCGCCGGCCGCTCGCGTCCCTCGATACAAGCCAGGAAGTGACGCGCCTCAGCGAGAAACAGGTCGTTGCGGACGAAGCCCTCGACGGGGGCGAGCAGGTCGGATTCGAGCGTCCCCTTGTCGCAGGCGATCGAGATCCGCCGGACCGGCGGCCCGGCGGCGAACGTCTGGTTCACGTGCACCGGGCATGCGCCCCCTTCCAGGAGAGCATCCACCGTGTCTTCCACGTCGATCTCCAGGGCGCTCAGATGCCCGCCGCTCGCCGTCACGCGCGCAAACGGCCCGAGCAGCCACCACGCGAGATCGTAGTCGTGGATCTGCGTCAGCACGACGCCGCCGCCGAGATCGGCGCGGGCGGCGTACGACGTGCGGTAGTCCTCGTACGGGTGCCAGTCGGGCAGGTACTCCCGGTACTCGATGCTGGCCATCACCGGTGGACCCATCCTTCCGCTGCCGAGCGTCTCCCGTAACGCACGAATGCCCGGATGAAAGCGCCACTGGCAGCCGACGAGCGCGACGAGGCGCTTCGCGCCGACGGCCGCCTGCAGTCGATCGAGACCGTCGAGCGTGTGCGACACCGGCTTCTCGATGAAGAGATGACACCCCGCGTCGGCGGCACGCCGCGCGACGTCGACGTGCTGACTCGACGGCGTGCACACGAACACCGCGTCGGGACGCGCGGCCAGCGCCGCGTCGAGATCCTCGAAGGCGCGGATGCCCAGGTCCGACTCGACGTCGCGCGAGGCGTCACGCCGCAGCCCCTCCGTGATCACGTGCCGCAGCCGCCGCTGCCGGTAGGCGAGCAGCTCCAGGCGATCGCCAAGGATGGCGCGCAGGTTGCGGGCGTGCCGCTGCCCGATCGCGCCGAGGCCGGCAATCAGAATGCGCACTCATTCCTCGATCGGCGGAACGATCATGTTGGAGAGGAACTCGTCCCGCGGCAGGAACGGCCAGAGGTCCTCCAGCGGCTTCGAGACCATCGAGCCATCCGCCTTCCGCATCGACGACATGCTCGGCGCCCGCGGTTCTTCGCGCGGCGTCATCACTTCGACGACGATCGGTCCGGGGGCGTCCAGCAGCTCGCGCACGCGCGCCGCCAGACCGCGATCGGTGTCGATACGCGCGTAGGGGAGGCCGTACGCTTCCACCACGCCGCGCAGCTCCGGCAGGGTGATGCCGCTGCTGGCATCCGCCCCGGTCAGCCGGCCGAAGTATCGCGATTGCGACGTCCGGATCGACGCGTACCCGTCGTTGTTCAGCACGAACAGCTTGATCGGCAGCCCGAGGCGGCGCGCCGTCTCCAGCTCCTGGATGTTCAGCTGCAGCCCGCCATCGCCGTCCACGCTGATCGTGCGGCGCCGGCGGTTCGCGACGCACGCGCCGATCACGCCCGGCAGGCCGTTGCCCATCGCCCCGAGCGCCGTGGTGAGGAACAGACGCTGTCCTTCCTTGAGGCGCACGGCGAGACAGAAGATCTCGATGCCCGCGCCGGAGCTGCCGGACACGATCACGTCGTCGGGCGCCGACGCTTCGCCGATCGCCTCGGCGAGCACGTAGGTGCTGACGCCGGCGGGCAGGTTCCGGTATTCCGGCAGGACCACCGGGTACTTTCCCCGCCAGCCGCGCCACCGGCGATCCCAGCCGGACCGATCGCGCGGCTTCACGCGATCGATCTGCCGCAGCATCTCCAGGATGAACGTCTTCGCATCGGCGCAGACCGGCTCCTGGATCGCCCCGCCCATCTTCCGCAGCTCCGCGGCGTCGATGTCCACCATGATCTTGCGGGCGGCGCGCGCGAAGTGCTGCGGCGAGTAGCCGGTGACGACCAGGTCGAGCCGCGCGCCGAGCGACAGCAGCCAGTCCGAGTTCTGCAGCGTGAAGTTGGCGCCGCGCGGCGCCAGCGGCCCCGGCCGGCCGGCCATCAGCGGATGATCGTCCGGCACCATGTCGTGCGCCGGCCACGTCGTGAGCACGGGGACGCCGAGACGATCGATCAGCCGCCGCATCTCTTCGCGCGCGCCGCCGAGCCGAACGCCGTTGCCGACGAGCACCACCGGCCGCTCGGCCGCGTCGAGCAGCTCGATGGCGCGCTGCACGGATGCCGCGATCTTGTCCGCCGGCGCCAGGCCGCGGAGCGGTTCGTCCGCCGGATCGAAGCCGTGCAGCGACGACTCGTCGACGATCGCCCCCTGGACGTCGAGCGGCAGGTCGATCCAGACGGGTCCCGGGCGCCCCGTCAGCGCCAGGTGCACCGCCTTCTCCATGTGAAACCGGATCTCGTTCGGGTCCATCACGGTGACCGCGTACTTCGTAACCGGCGTCACCATCGAGACGATGTCGACTTCCTGCACGCCCATCTGGCGCACGCCGGTCGCGCCCTTCAGATCGGCGCGCTTCGCCTGCCCCGACAGCACGAGCATCGGCGTCGAGTCGAGCCAGGCTCCGGCGACGCCGGTGATGGCGTTCGTTCCGCCCGGGCCGGCGGTGACCAGGCACACGCCGAGGCCGCCGGTGACCTTGGCGTAGGATTCCGCCGCCATCGCCGCCGCCTGCTCGTGCGACGTGCAGATGTACTCGATGTCGTCGGAGGCGCCGACCGAATCATTCAGGTGCATCGCGCCGCCGCCCGTGAGCATGAACACGTGGCGGACCCCCTCGCCGGCGAGGAAGCGGAACACCCAGTCGGACAGCTTCACGCTCACGGCTTGTCACCCAGCGTCTCGAGGCTGGCATAGTCCACCAGCCGTCCGGCGGCGTCGAGGATCGGCATCACCCGCGTCCGCCCGGGCAGCCGCTCGCGGAGCTGCGCCGCGGACATCCCCGCCTCGCCGTGGACGAACGTCCGCGTCATCGCCTGCGTCACCTCGTCGTGCAGGTTGATGCCGCGGACGAACGCGTGGCGGATGTCGCCGTCGGTCACCACCCCGACGACGCGGCGGTCGTGGTCGATCACGAAGGCAATGCCGTGGCGGTTGGTGTCGATGACCCGCAGCGTCGTGAAGATCGTCGCGTCGGCGGTGACCGTCAGCGCGCGCAGATCCGGACGCGTGCGGCGATCGCTGCCGCGCCCGAGCACCGTCGTCGCCCAGCGGACCTCCGTGAGGCGCTCGAGCGCGGTGCGGAAGGCCAGCCCGTTCTCGTGATGCCCCATCCAGATCTCCGGGATGACGGTCGGCTTCGTCTCGAGCAGCACCGAGAGCAGCGCGACGAAGTTGATCGAGCCGTCGCCGATCTGCAGCCCTTCGCCGGAGGTGCCGGCGCCGTCCGACACGTGCAGGTGCCGGACGTACGGCGCGACCGCCTTGCCGAACTCGAAGAGGCTGACGTCGCTCTTCGCGCATTCGAGCGCCGCGTGCGACGTGTCGAAACAGAGGCCGAGACCGGACTCGCGGACCAGGCGGACCGTGTTCTCGGGGTCGCAGAGCACGTGGCCGAACCAGCGCCCGCCGAAGTACCAGGGATACGGCGGCAGGTTCTCGAGCAGCAGGTCGACGCCAGTGGTGTCGAGCTTCTCGAGCGCGCCGAGCAGACGCGCGCTGGCGGCATCGACGTCGTAGCCGCCCGGCTTCGGCGACATGCCGCCGACGTGCATGACGATCTTCGGTCCGTGTGGAAACAGCGCCCGGTCCCACTGGAACAGCGGGGCGAGGTCCCGGGCGAGGTCGATCGTCTTCTGGATGCGCTGCGTGGACAGCTCGCGCTGCGCCGGGTCCGCGGCGCAGAGATCGATCAGCGTGTCGTGGCAGTACTCGGGCGCGTGGACGACGAAGCCGAACGGCTTCGGACCACCGTGGTAGGCGGCGGCGCCGGCGTCGAGATCCCGATCGCTGACGTGGAACTCGACGAAGCTCATGCCCAGGGGCACGAAGGCGTCTTCCAGCGGGGCAAAATCGGTGAACCGGGCGACGATGCCCCACGGCGCGCCGATGTCGATCGCGGCCGACTCGCGTCCGGCCACCGCCTCTTCGATGTCCGAGTGCCGGAACATCTCGTCCCGGGCGATCGGCCGCGGCAGCCGGCGGCCGACGAGCTTGTCGACGAACTGCGGCGACAGGCCCAGACCGGGGCTCTTGCTCGTCAGCATCGCGCGCGAGATCGGCGTGTTCGCCGGAATGTCGGCCGCCGCGACCAGGCTCTTGCCGAGCACGCGCCGGTTGAGGGTCTCGCCGCGCGTGATCCAGCGGTGCGGCACGCCGAGCGAGAGCTCGACCTCGCGCACCGCCCGCACCTGTTCGGCGAACTGCGGCGGCTCCAGGCTGGCCTTGTGATCGGGCCCGCGCATCGTCCGGTCGAGGGTCAGGTGCCGCTCGAGCATCCGCGCGCCCATCGCGACCGCGGCCAGCGAAATCGCCGTGCCGGTGTCGTGGCCGGAGTAGCCGACGGGACGCCCCGACCATTCGCGGAGGCGTTCCATGAAGCGGAGGTTGATCTCCTCGGCGGCGGCCGGGTAGGTGCTGACGCAGTGGAAGAGCGCGTACTCCGCGCCGCACTGCTCGAGGAACGCCAGCGTTCGCCGGACCTCCTCCTCGGTCGACATGCCGGTCGAGAGGAGCATCGGCTTGCGTGTCGCGGCCACGTATTCGATGAGCGGGAAGTTGGTCAGGTCCGGCGAGCCGATCTTGTAGGCCGCGAGGTCGCAGGTCTCGAGGAAATCGACGCTGGCGCGATCCCACGGCGTGCACATCGCGGTGATGCCGCGGCTCTCGCAGTAGCCAAACAGCTCACGGAACTGATCGTCCGACAGCTCGAACTCGATCAACAGCGGCACGATGTACTGCAGCCCCTGCTCGCCGTGCCGCGGCTGATCGACGATTTCCTCGCGGTAGGTCTCGCGCAGCTTGCGTTTCTGGAACTTGACCGCGTCGGCGCCGGCGTCGATCGCGGCGTCGACGAGCTGTTTGGCGATCGCCAGGTCGCCGTTGTGATTGATGCCGACTTCGGCGATCACGTAGCAGGGCTCGTCGTGGCCGATCGTCCGCGCTCCGATCCGGAGCGCCCGCTCAGTGGGCGCCATGATGCGATCCGCGGCGCGCGCGGTGCCAGGCGACCGTCCGCCGCAGCGCCTCGTCGAAGTCCACCGTCATCGTCACTCCCAGTTCGGTTCGCGCCCGCTCGGTGGAGGGCACGTAGCGTTCCGCCGGCCCGACCGGCGCGTGCTTCGCGATCGTCACGCCGCCGGCGCTGCCGGCGATCCTGGCCACGGCGCGGGCGGCGTCGGCGATCGAGACGGCGTGCTCCGAGCCGACGTTGTAGGCGCGGCCGCGCTCGCCGCGCAGCAGGATGGTCCACAGCCACGCCGCCAGATCGGACGCGTACATGTACGAGCGCACCGGGGTGCCGTCCCCGAGGATCTCGATTGGCCGGCCGTCGAGCGCCGCCGCCAGGAACCCGCTCATCGCGAGGTGCCCCTCGAGCGGCAGATAGGGGCCGACGAAGGCGAAGCATCGAGCGATCGTCGGATGCAGCGCCCCCTCGGCATGCAGCGCGCACAGCATCTCGGCGGCGCGCTTGGCTTCGGCGCCGGCAGCCTGCGGCGAGACCGGGTCAGGCGCGCCGGGGAAGTCTTCGGTCACGTGCGACACGTTCGGCGGCTGCCGGCCGTACACCGCGCCGGTGCTCGCCATGAGAAACCGGACGGCCCCGGCGCGCACCGCGATGTCGAGCGTCCGCCGCGTGCCTTCGACGATCGAGTCGAACACGCGGAGCCGATCCGCATGGGTGGCGGGCGGGCGCGTGTCGGTGCCGGCGTGAATGACGTGCGACACCGACCCGCCGCGCCACGACCAGGTGCGGATGTCCCCCTCCTGGAGCGTCACCGCGGGATGCGAGGCGAGCCGCGGCGCCTTGCTGATGAAGCCGCGCGGATCGCGGGTCACGACCACTGCCGACGCGCCGACGCCGAGCCGATCGTTCGCGCGCAGCAGCGTCTCCAGCATCCAGCAGCCGAAGAATCCGGTGCCGCCGGTAACCAGGATGCGCGCGCCGCGGAGGTCGTTCCACAGCCCGCCGGTCTGCGCCAGCACGCCATCGAGGTCCTCTACCAGGTCTTCCACGGCGCCTTCCCGGCGTCCCAGAGTGATTCGAGGTAGCGAAGATCGCGCAGCGTGTCCATGCACTGCCAGAACTGCTCGTGGCGATAGGCGACCAGATGGCCGGCGGCGGCGAGCGCCTCCATCGGCGCGTGCTCCCACATGACGTCGTCGTGGATGTAGTCCAGCGCCGCCGGCTCGACCACGAAGAAGCCGCCGTTGATCCAGCCCTCGTGCAGCGTCGACTTCTCCTTGAAGTGGCGGATGCGATCGCCGTCGAACTCGAGCGCGCCGAACCTCGCCGGCGGCCGCACCGCGGTCAGCGTGACCAGCCCCTTGCGCGAGCGATGGAACGCGAGGAGCGCGTCGAGCGGCACGTCGCCGACGCCGTCGCCGTAGGTCAGCATGAACGTGCCGCCGCCGATCAGCGGCCGCAACTGCCGCAGTCGTCCGCCGGTCAGCGTCGACTCCCCGGTGTCGACGAGGTGGACCTTCCATGGCTCCTGGTTGTTGTTGAGCGACGTCACGCTGCCGTCGCCAAGGTTCACCGTGATGTCCTGCCACACCGCGTGATACCCGAGGAAGTACCGCTTGATCTGATCCCCCTTGTAGCCCAGCGCGAGCACGAACTCGTTGAAGCCGTAGCGCGAGTAGTGCTTCATGATGTGCCAGAGGATCGGACGGCCTCCGATCTCGACCAGCGGCTTGGGGCGGATCTCGGTCTGCTCGGAGAGCCGCGTGCCGGCGCCGCCGCAGAGGATCACCACCGGAATGCGCGCGTCAGCCACCGAAGTACCTCTTGTACCAATTCACCGTCTCGCGCAGGCTGGTCTCGAAGGCGAACGCGGGCGCCCACCCGAGCAGCGCCTTGGCCTTGCTCGCGTCGAGGTACTGGTCCCGGATCTCGTTCGAGGCCTCGTTGCGAACGTCGGGCCGCAGTGACGAGCCCATCACCTCGAGCAGGCGATCGACCAGCTCGAGCACCGTCATGCGGCGCTCGTACGAGAAGTTGAACACCTCGCCGGCGAGCTTCGGCTTGATCGCCAGCTGTTCCGCAAGCGTCATGTAGGCGCGGGCGCCGTCTTCCACGTAGATGTAGTCGCGCGTGTAGCGGCCGTCCGATCGGATGATCGGACGCTCGTTGCGAAGCACCGATCGAATCGTGCCGGGGACCAGGCGATTCCAGTTCAGATCGCCGCCGCCATAGAAGTTGCCGCAGCGCGTGACGCAGACCGGCAGCCGGTAGGTCCTGGCGTACATCTGCGACAGCAGATCGGCGCACGACTTGCTCACGTCGTAGGGATGCCGCCCGAGAACGGGCGCGTCCTCGCGATACGGCAGCTGCTCCTGATCGCCGTACGCCTTGTCGGACGAGGCGGTGATCACCTGCTCGACGGTGGGCGTGCGGCGGCACGCCTCCAGCACCGCCCAGGTGCCGCGGATGTTGGTGTCGAGCGTCGAGACCGGATTCCGGTTGGCGACGCCGACGATGGTCTGCGCCGCGAGGTGAAAGACCGTCGCGATCTCGTACTCGCCGAGCGCGCGCTCCATCGTCTCCTGGTCGCGAACGTCGCCGCGGACGACGCGGACGCGCTCGAGCAGACCGCTCGACGCCAGTTCGGAGCGCGGCACCCAGTCGCGCACCAGGGCCACCACGTCCGCGTCCGCGGCCAGCAGCTGGCGCACCAGCCACGACCCCAGCAAGCCGGTCGCCCCGGTGACCAGCACCGGACGGTCCCGCCAGAAGGTCGACGCCGCGCTATTCCCAGGCGTCAATGTGGATCGCCTCCGGCGCGACCTGGCGCGCCCGCAGGTCCGCCGCAACGGCCGCGAGCATCGCGGGCGGGCCCGATATGTAGAAGTCGCTCTCCCGCGGACGCCGGATCTGCGTCCACAGTGCCGCTACCGACACGCGCCCGGGAAGCCAGCGCGTCGGGTCGCCGATCCGCGAAGACGGAATCGCTCCGGTCTCGACGAACCAGGTCACGTCCAGCGCCGGCACGCGCGCCGCCGACCGGTCCACGACGTCCTTGTAGATCAGCAACTCCGCCGTCCTCGCGCCGTAGCCGAGCACGTACGACCGATCGCTCGCCGGCGGCGACAACGCTTCGAGATAGGCGGTGAAGGCGGAGATGCCGGTCCCGCCGGCGAACAGCACCACGTCTCCGGGACTGTCGATCACGAAATCGCCGTACGGCATCTTGATCCAGACGCGGCCCCCCTCCCGGATCTCCGACTCCATCCGCGCGGTGAACTGCCCGTGCACCGCGTAAGTGACCCGTACCGCGGAGCGGTCGTCCGGCGAGCTGGCGATCGAGAACACGCGGGACTCGGGCCAGAAGCCGGTCGGATCGTACGGATCGAGCGCGAGGTGCAGGAACTGCCCGGCGCGGAAGCGCGGCGCCGGACGGTCCGGCCGCAGGACGAGCGTATACACGTGCTCGCCGTGGTCGACGATGCGCTCGACCGCGCATTGCAGCTTCTGCGCGACGGCCATCGCTCACAGGCCTCCCGCGCGCTCGCCGCGCATGAACCGCGCGAACGCCGATGCCATGTGCTCCAGCCGCGCGCGGTCGAGGCCGGGATACACGCCAACGAAGAAGGTCTGGTGCATCACCGTGTCGGTATTCGCCAGACCGCCGACCACGCGATGCGGAATGCCGGTGAATGCCGGATGCCGCAGCAGGTTGCCGGCAAACAGGCTGCGCGTCTCGATCCTGTTCGCTTCGAGGAATCGCACCAGCTCGGCGCGCGTGAAGCCGGCCCCGTCGCGGACGGTGATCGCAAAGCCGAACCACGACGGCGCCGAATGCGGCGTCGCGCGCGGGAGCAGCAGGCGATCCTCATACGGACGCAAGGCGTTCAGCAGCCAGTCGAAGTTGGCGCGCCGCCGGGCGATGAACGTGTCCAGCTTCTGCAGCTGCGCGCAGCCGATCGCCGCCTGCATGTCGGTGACCTTCAGGTTGTAGCCGACATGGCTGTACAC
Source organism: Vicinamibacterales bacterium (assembly GCA_035699745.1). Taxonomy (NCBI): domain Bacteria; kingdom Pseudomonadati; phylum Acidobacteriota; class Vicinamibacteria; order Vicinamibacterales; species Vicinamibacterales bacterium. The sequence goes on along the minus strand of DASSPH010000067.1, from coordinate 19,118 downwards.
GTACTTGTGGTCGAAGCCGTGCGGCAGGGTGCCGAACTGCTGGCTGAAGCGCGTGCCGCAGGTGTTGCTCTCCCCTCCGGCGCAGTAGCAGTCGCGGCCCCAGTCGCGGAACGAGCGCGCGATGCGCGCCAGCCGCTCGTCGTTCGTCACCACGCAGCCGCCCTCGCCCATCGTGATGTGATGCGCCGGATAGAACGACATGGTTCCCAGGTGGCCGAACGTGCCGGTGAGCCGGTCGCGGTAGCGCGAGCCGAGCGCGTCGCAGTTGTCCTCGATCAGCCACAGATCGTGCTTCTTCGCCAGCTCGCCGACCGCGTCGAGGTCGAACGGCACGCCGAGCGTGTGCGCCATCACGATGGCGCGCGTCTTCGGCCCGATGGCATCGGCGAGGCGGTTCGGGTCCGCGGTGTAATCGCCAAGGTTGACGTCGACGAACACGGGCACGAGGCTGTTCTGCAGGATCGGCGCGAGCGTCGTCGGAAAACCGGCCGCGACGGTGAGCACCTCGTCGCCCGGCTTCAGCCGCCGCTCTCCCAGCTTCGGCGAGGTCAGCGATGTGACCGCGACGAGGTTAGCCGACGATCCCGAGTTCACCAGCAGCGCGTCCGACAGGCCGAGGTAGTCCGAGAACTCGGCTTCGAAGCGTTCCGCGTAGCGGTTCGCGGTGAGAAAGAAGTCCAGGCTCGAGTCGACGAGGTGGCACAACTCCTCGGCGTCGAACACCCGTCCGGCGTAGTGCGCGAGGTCGTGTCCGGGGGCGAACGGACGTACGGGGAACTGCGCCTCGTGGTACTGCCGCACGAGCGACAGGATCTGCTCCCGCAGGACGCTGGCCGCGGACACCGGGTCTCCCTTCACGATTCTGCACACCTTGGCACGGGCGACAGGCTCACCGGAAGAGTTATCGGCCCGAAGGGTCAGCCGCCGGAGATGGTCGGAATGATTTCGACGACGTCGCCGTCGGCCAGGGCCCGCTCGCGGGCGCGGTGCAGCAGCATCTCGTCGTTCACGGCGAAGTTGAAGACCGAGTCGTCGAGCTGATCGCGGAACCCGGGAATTCGGGCGTCCATGGCGTCGATGAGGTCGGCAACGGTGCCAAGGGGCTGCTCGAACGTCAGGGTGTCGCTCGGGCCAACCCGAAGCGTTGCCGGCAGCCGCACGGTGATCACGGTCGCACCCCAGGGCTTCGCATTTGTGCCTTCATTGCGAAGCCAGCAATTGACGGAGACCCTGTCCCCAGTCGCCCGCAGGCTGCCCGTTCCCGTCGAGCTCGGAAATCTCGTAGAACCGGCTGAGCATCGCGTCGAACTCCGCGCGGTCTATCCGCTCCCCCGCATACTGTCCCACCGTGACGGGCTCGTCGAACCACCGGTCCGGCAGCGTGTCGTGCGCCCGGCCCACGCCAAGGCGTCCGTTGATCAATCGCTCGACCCCCATCACGTTGTGTCCCACGGCGCTGAGCTCGTCGGTCGAGAACTGGAGCCCGGTGACATTGCCGACCTGATTTGCGAACTCCTCCAGCCCCGGCAGCGACGGACTGTTGAACAGCTTCGTCGTGAAGCGGCACATCCCGACGCTGTCGCCGACCGCGTAGGTGTTCTCGCACACGCGGACGGCGCGCTCCTTGTTCTCGTAGCTGTTCGGCGCCGCGCTCACCGGGCCGCCGTAGAGCCGCTCCTTGAACGCCGGATCGTCGTTGATGCGCGCGTTGATCTCGAGCGTCACGCGGTTGCGCAGATGGTCCATGCCGCGCGTGGCCACCGCCAGCCCCAGCGCGAAGGCCTTCAGAATCCTGGCGTCGTGCGGGTCGCTCTGCATCAGTCCCTTGACCGCCATCCGATACTTCAGCGCCTCCCCCGGATAGTGGCCGCGCTCGACGGCGCGGGTGCTGTCCGCGACGACGTTGCCGAAGCCTTCGCGCCGGGAGACGAGGAACAGCAGCTCCTCGACCGCTTCGGCGTTGCCCCACGACAGATCGAGACCGCCGGTCTGGTGTGTGGTGATGATGCCGCGCTGGAACAACTCCATCGCCCAGGCGATCGAGGAGCCGGTGGACGCGGTGTCGAACCCGAGATCGTTGCAGATGTTGTTCAGCCGGATCACCGACTCGATGCGATCGACGCCGATGTTCGGACCGAATTTCCCCAGCGTCACGTACTCGGGGCCGTCGCCGGCGCCGTAGCGATCCTGCGGCTGCCGGAGATCGTTCAGCGGGCGGCAGTTCACCGGGCAGCGGAAGCAGCCCGTCATCCCCGGGCGGTACGGCGTGATGTGCTCGGCGTCGAGCCGGTCGGTCCAGGTGGTGAGCTGGTTGTTCTTGGTCCCCATGGCGCCGAGCATGCGGCTCGGCCGGTAGAGGAACGGCGTGCCGGTCGTCTTGAGCGCGTGCTTGACGACCGAGGTGTCGAGCAGCTTCTGCGCGATCGTCCGGTTGTACCCCTTGTAGGGCTGGGCGGTCTCGAAATCGCGGGTCTGCCCCTGAACCAGGATCGCTTTCAGCTTGAGCGATCCCATCTTGGCGCCCGGTCCGCCGCGGGCGTAGCAGGCCTTCGGGCCGCCCATGATCGCGCTGGTCAGCACCTGGTTCTCGCCGGCGCGGGTGATGTTGACCATCGCCAGATCGCGCGTCCAGGTACCCCCGAAGTCATTCGGAATGCGCTCGCGCATGTCGATATTGTCGAGCCCGACGTAGGGCGAGGCGTCGAGGAACGCGACCTCCCCGTTCCGGATGTGCAGCAGCGTCCAGGAGGCGGCGCCGCCGAACAGCACGAGGTGATCGATGCCGTTCATGCGGATGAACGACGGGAAGTAGTCGCCGGCGTTGGAATCGAGCAGCACACCCGACTCCGGCGACCACGACGTCGCGTTGCCGCGGGCGGCGCTCGGCACAATGCCGGTGAGCACCCCCGATCCGAAGATGAGCGGCACGTCCGGATGCAGCGGCGACAGCGACTCGTCGAGCAGGCGGTGCAGGTAGAACATGTTCGCGCCCCGCCCGGCGAGCAGCGACCGGACCACGCGCAGCGGCGTGAAACCGCGCTGCACCTCCCGGCGCTCCAGATCGACGAACAGCGTCGCCCCCTGCGTCGGGTATTGCGGCGCGTTCGGCAGGCCGGCGACCAGCCGTGCCACTCTGTCGCGGATAGACATTCTCTGCAGTGTAATTGGGAAATTTGCGAATGGCGAAATTTGGTAATCTCCGCGGATGCGAGTTCCAGCAGCGCTTCTGGTGGCAGGCATCCTGATGCAGCAGACGGCAGGCGATCGGCCGGCGGGCAAGCCGAGCTCGACACGATCGGTAGTGATGGCGCGGAACGGGGTGATCGCGACCAGCCAGCCGCTGGCGACGGCGGCCGGGCTCCGGGTGCTGCAGTCCGGCGGCAACGCCATCGACGCGGCAATCACCGCAGCCGCGGTACTCAGCGTCGTCGAACCGACGATGAACGGCATCGGCGGCGATCTGTTCGCGATTGTCTACAGCGCGAAGGACAAGAAGATCCACGGCTTGAACGCCAGCGGCCGCGCCCCGGGGGCGGCGACGCTCGCCGAGTTCAAGCGCCGCGGCCTCGACCGCATCCCGCTGCGCGGCGAGCTCGCCGTCAGCGTCCCCGGCGTGGTCGACGGCTGGCACGAGCTGCTGTCGAAGCACGGGACGCGGACGATGGCGCAGGCCCTGGAGCCGGCGATCCGCTACGCGCGCGAGGGGTATGCGGTCAGCGAGATCATCGCCGATCAGTGGAAGAGCGTCGAAGGGCTGCTCGCCAGGGATTCCTCTGCCGCGTCGGCGTTCCTGACCGACGGCAAGGCGCCGGAGCCCGGGACGGTGATGAAGAACCCGGCGCTCGCCGCCTCGCTCGAGACGATCGCCAGGCAGGGACGCGACGCGTTCTACAAGGGGGACATCGCGCGGGCGATTGCCGAGGACATGCGGCGCCGCAACGGCCTGCTGACGGCGAAGGATCTGGCGGACCACCATTCGGACTGGGTCGAGCCGCTCTCGACCACCTATCGAGGCCATCGAGTGTTCGAGCTGCCGCCCAATACGCAGGGCATCGCCGCGCTCGAGACGCTCAACATCCTCGAAGGATTCGATCTCAAGTCGCTCGGACACAACTCGGCGGAATACCTGCACCTGCTCGTCGAGGCCAAGAAGATCGCCTTTGCGGATCGCGGCGCGTGGATCGGCGATCCCTCGACCACGCCGGCCAGGGCGGTGCAGCAGATGCTGTCGAAGGAGTACGCCGCCGAGCGCCGCAAGGAGATCAACCGCGACAAGGCGTCAGACTACAAGCCGCTGTCGATCGACGGCCGGACGACGCCGGCGGGCGGCGAGGCGCCGGCCGGACGCGGCGACACGATCTATCTGACGGCGGCGGACGCGGAGGGGAACGTCATCTCGTTGATCCAGTCGATTTACGAGACGTTCGGGGCCGGCATCGTCGCCGGCGGCACCGGCATCGTGCTGCACAACCGCGCCAACCTGTTCACCCTCGACGCGGCGCATCCGAACGCGCTCGCGCCGGGCAAGCGGCCGTTCCACACCCTGGTGCCGGCGATGGTGACGAAGGACGGCGTGCCGTGGGTGTCGTTCGGCGTCATGGGCGGCGACATGCAGGCTCAGGGGCACGTGCAGGTGCTCATCAACCTGATCGACTTCGGGATGAACATCCAGGACGCGGGCGAGGCGGCGCGGTTCCGGCACAGCGGCGCCGGCCTCGCGCTCGAGTCGGCGTTCACCCAGGCGGCGCGCGACGGCCTCGCGACGCGCGGCCATACGCTCGTTCGAACGCCCGGCGTGTTCGGCGGCTTTCAGGGGATCATGATCGATCCGAAGACGCGCGTGCTGATGGGCGGATCCGATCCGCGCAAGGACGGGATGGCGGCAGGCTGGTAGCGGAGGGCCGAGGTCCGGGTGCGAAGTTCGCGTGTGGTAACGTCGGGCGGAGATGCCCGTCCTGCTCTCTGAAAAAGACGTTCGCGCCGTTCTCTCGATGGACGATCTGATCGCGGCGATGGAAACCGCGCTCGATCGATTCTCGGCGGGCGCCGTCCGCCAGCCGTTGCGCAGCATCGTCGACGCCGGCCGCGGCGCGTTCTATGGCGTGATGCCGGCGTCCATCGCCGAACCGGCGGCGCTCGGCACCAAGCTCGTGTCGGTGTATCACACCAACGCCGAACGCGGCCTGCCGTCGCACCTCGCGACCATCGTGCTGCACGATCCCGAGACCGGCGCGCTGAGCGCGATTCTCGACGGCCGCTACATAACCGAGGCGCGCACCGCCGCGGTCTCGGCCGCGTCCGCCAGGCATCTCGCGCGCGAGGATGCGCGCGTGCTGGCCATCCTCGGATCCGGCGTGCAGGCACGCAGCCATCTCGACGCGCTGGCACGAGTGCGATCGTTCGACGAGATCCGGGTGTGGGGACGCCACGCGGGACGCGTGACGGCGCTGCTGCACGACGTGCCGGCCCACGCCCGCGCCAGGCTGGTCGCGGCCGACTCGGCGGAAGCGGCAGCAACCGGCGCGGACGTCATCGCCCTGGTCACCGCGTCGCGCGAGCCGGTGCTTCGCCGCGCCTGGGTGCGTGACGGCGCGCACATCTGCGCGGTCGGCGCCTGCCGGCCGGATCAGCGCGAGATGGAAACGGCGCTGGTCCGTGATGCGCGTGTGTTCGTCGATTCCCGCGCCGGAGCGCTCGCCGAAGCGGGCGACCTGGTGATTCCCATCGACGAAGGCGCGATCGACGCCTCGCATATCGCCGCCGAGCTCGGCGACGTCTTCGGCGGCCGTGCGGCCGGACGACAGAGCGCCGCCGAGATCACGATCTTCAAATCGCTGGGAATGGCCGTCGAAGACGTGGCCGCGGCGCACCTGGCGTTCGAGCGGGCCTCGGAGCGCGGCCTCGGACGAGGATTCGTTCTCTGACGCGGGTGGAGACTACTTAGACGCCTTCTTCCGCTCCGCCCACCGCTTTTTCATCATCTCCGAGAGGCGCTTGCGCGCTTCCGGAGACATGGTCCGGCGGCGGCGCTTCCGGCCGGTAACCGGGGGAACCTCGCCGGCGCCGGCTGCGGCCGGTGCCGCGGCAGGACGTCCGGGGCCCTTCAATCCGACGCGGCTCCGCAGCTCGGCCGCCTGCGCGGTGAGCGCCGCAAGTCTGTTCCGCGTCTCGACGATCTCCCGCTCGATTCCGCCGAGCGCCCATCCAATCAGCTCCGCCGATCGAATCAGCACATCCTGGGGGTTCTTCCGCGGTCTTCCTCTCGGCATCCATCTCCTCCCTGAGCTGACCGGCTCCTCGTCGGCGCCTTACTGCCATGGGAGCAGGTCCATGTCGCAGCCCAGCTATCATATGCCCATGCGCGCACGCCGGCCAGTTCTCGCCGCGCTGCTGCTGTCGTCGCTGATCTGGGTTCCGCCGGCGGAGGCCGCCCAATCGTCGCGCGAGCTGCGCGAGCGGGCGTCGGATCTCGTCTACAACCTCGACCACCACGAAGCGATCCGCCTGCTGCGGCAGGCTGTCGCCGCCGATCCCGGCGATCCCGCCAATTACCGCGCGCTCGCGTCCGCGGTGTGGCTGCTCATCCTGTTTCAGCGGGGGGCCGTCACCGTCGATCATTACCTTGGCAGCTTCACGCGGTCGTCGGTCGAAATGAAGAAGCCGCCGGCGGAGCTCGACACCGAGTTCAAGCAGGCGGTGGCGAAGGCGATCGAACTGGCCGAGAAGCGCGTGGCCGCCTCGCCGGGGGACGCGCAGGCGCAATTCGATCTGGGCACCGCGGTCGGACTGCAGGCGTCCTACATTGCGTCGGTCGAAGGGAAGCTCATGGCCGGGTTCCGCGCCGCCCGCCGGAGCTACGACGTGCAGGAGCACGTCCTCGAGCTCGACCCCAGGCGCCGCGAGGCCGGCCTGATCGTCGGCACCTACCGGTACATCGTCTCCACGCTGTCGTTCCCGATGCGGGTCATGGCCTACGTCGCCGGCTTCGGCGGCGACAAGAACAAGGGCATGCGGATGATCGAGGAGACGGCGGCGGCCGCCGGGGAGAATCGAACGGACGCCGAGTTCGCTCTCGTATTGCTTTATAACCGCGAGCGCCGGTACGACGACGCGATGCGGGTGCTGGGCAATCTTCGGCGGCGGTACCCGCGCAACCGGCTGGTGCTGCTGGAGGCCGGCGCCACGGCGACCCGCGCCGGCAAGGCCGCCGAAGCCGAGGCGCTCCTGAGCGACGGACTGGGGCTGCTCGCGAAGGACACGCGCGCCAGGATTCCCGGGGAGGAGGCGCTCTGGCACTACAAGCGCGGCGCCGCGCGGGTGCTGCTTGGCCGCCACGACGACGCCCTCGCGGATCTCAGGCAGGCGCAGGCGCCGGGCGCGGCGGCGTGGGTCCAGGGGCGGGCGCATCTCGAGATGGCGCGCGTCGCCCTGCAGAAGGGGGACAAGCCCGAGGTGCAGCGGATGGCGGCGCAGGCTGCGACCATCTGCCGTCAGGCGAACGATCCGATCTGCGTCGAGGAAGCGCGTAAGATGCGGTAGCGCGGGGCACGTCACGTCCTGGATGGTGGATTGATGGCCGGGAAAGTCAAACCGTGGGTCTGGATCGTCGTCGGCGTCGTCGTCTTCGGGATCCTCGGGGTGATCGCGATGGCGGCGGCCGGCCTGTGGTTCGTCAAGTCGCACGTCGACGTCCGCAGCACGACGGCCGCGACCGCCTCCGCAGACTTCCAGTCGATCCGCGCGCGCTTCGTCGACCAGAAACCGCTCATCGAGCTGGACGAGCGCGGCAATTTCCTGCACGCCAACACCGATCGCCCCGCCGGGACGCAGCGGCCGCAGACGCTCACCATCCTCGCCTTCGACTCCGACGACGAGAAGGTGGTCCGCCTCGAGGTGCCGTTCTGGCTGCTGCGGTTGAAGGGCCGCGGCTCGCGCTTCGACATCGGCGGCGGCAACGTCGATCTCGCCAAGCTGCGGCTGACCGTCGAAGACCTCGAGCGGTTCGGGCCGACGCTGATCCTGGACCAGAAGGACAACGACGGCTCGCGTGTCCTCATCTGGTCGCAGTAGCTGTCCCCCGCAGATCACGATCCGCGCGCGACCGCGGAATTCCGGCCGTTTTTTTCCGATCGGCACGGGTGTGCTTCTTGCTCGAACAGGCGTGCAGCAAGGAGCGGATCCATGGTCACAACGCGTGCACGGTTTCTGACGATATCGGCGGCCCTGGTGCTTCTCGGTGGAGCGCCGGCAGCGGCCCAGAGCGGCGGCTGGCTCGGCACGGCGCCGAGGTATGCCGGCGGCGACTACCAGGCGCCGTATCGAACCGCGCGGCGCGGCGCCTTCGACAACGGCTACCGCGACGGGTTCCGGCGCGGCGAGCAGGCGGCCCGCGATCGCAAGCCGTTCAACGCCCAGCTCGAACGCGACTATCGCGACGCGACGAACGGCTACAACCGCTCGTATGGCGACCGCGAGCGCTACCGCGACGACTATCGCGGCGGCTTCGCCCAGGGCTATCGCGAGGGCTACTATCAGCGCGACTCGCGCGGGCAATACGGGCAGTATCCGGGCTACGGCAACGATCGCGGCTACGGCAACGATCGCGGCTACGGTAACAACCGCGGCAACGGCAACTGGGGCTACGGGAACGGCAGCGGATACGGCTACGGCCGCGGCAACTACGGCGCGTTCCAGAACGGCGCCAGCGACGGCTATCGCAAGGGGCTGGAGGACGTGCAGAAGCGTCGCTATCCCGACGTCTCGCGCCACAGCTGGTACCGCAGCGGCGATCATGACTACGACCGCGCGTATGGTTCGCGAGACACCTACCGGATCGAGTATCGCCGCGGATTCGAAGAGGGCTACAACCGGGCCTTTCGGTCAGTCCGGTGATCGAGTGATCCTGAGAAACCGCTTCATCCGGGTCAGCAGCGTGCTCGTTTCGACGGTCGCCGTTTCGGCGGCGGACGATCGAACCTGATCCAGCTCGGCGCGGCGCATCATCACGGCCATCCCGATCTTCTCGAGGGCCTCCGGATGCGCCGCGATCACCCGCCGGAACAGGTCGGCGCCGATTTCCGTCACCGTCACGTCTCCCGCCGCCAGCACGGTCGCCGTCCGCGGGTCGCCGGTCAGCAGCGACATCTCGCCGAAATAGCCGCCCCGTCGGATCCGCGCGACCTCGTTGCGGTTCGGCTCGAGCACGACGCGCACTTCGCCGTCGAGGACGACGAACATCGACTGCCCTTCGTCCCCCTGCCGGACGATCGTCTCGCCGCTGCCGTAGATCGCCATCGGCGCCGAGACGGCGATCTGCGTCCGCGCCTCGGCCGGCAGCGTCGCCAGCAGATCGACGCCGCCGAGCAGCCGCTCCTGTTCCGCCTGCCTGGCGGCGCCGTCGGCGGGCTCGAACGCTCGATCGTACTGCACCTGGATCGGGTACGGGATCTCGATGTCGTGGCGCTGGAACGCGTAGTAGATCGCGGTGCGCACTTCGTCGCGCGACACTTCGTCCGCCGCGTAGTCGTCGATCCAGAAGCGCGCGCGGTAGGTGATCGCCGAGGCGTCGAACGCCACCAGCACCACGTCCGGAGCCGGCGCGGGCAGCACGCGCGAGCAGTGGCGCAGCGCCTCCATCATCGCCGCCTTCACCTTGTTCGGCGGCACGTTGTACGACGCGCCGACTTCCACCTCGAGCCGCAGCGGCAGCGCCGGCTCCGAGAAGTTGATGATCGCTTCCTTTGCGACGATGTTGTTCGGCAGGATCGCGAAGTTCCCCTGCTTGGTCCGCAGCTTCGTCGCCCGCCAGGTCACCTCGGTGACCCGCCCCTCGAAATCCCCGACCTTCACCCAGTGGCCGACGTGAAACGGCTTCTCGCTCTGGATCGCCAGGCCGGCGAACGCGTTGCCCAGCGTGTCCTGCAGCGCGAAGCCGATGACGACGGCGCTGACCGCCGACGTGGTGACCAGGTGCTGGCTCAGGAAGCTCGACGCGAGCAGGACGAGCGCGATCACGATCGCGTCCTGAAGGATGGTCGGAAACCGCTCCGGCACGCGATCCTGCCGCAGCGGGTTGATGATCAGGAAGACGAAGGCGTTGATCAGCGCCGCGGCAAGCGCGAGGCGGCCGAACGCCTGAACCTGGTCGAGCGTGTCCGCCGAGAACGGATACAGGGCCTCGGCCGCGTCGACGGCGATGTAGACGACGAGCAGGACGACGGACAGCCGGAGCTTCCGCCGGATCAGCCGGTTGGCGGTGACGCTCATCAACCCGAGCACCACGGCGAGCGCCGTGATGCCCAGGATGAGATGGCTGGTGTGAAGCGCCGTCAGGCGATCCCCTTCTTGAACGCCTCGATCTCGGCGGCGGTCACGCGCACGTTGATCGCGTTCTTGTTCGGTCCCCCCTTCGCGTCGCGATCCGGCACGCCGCCGCGGGCGCCAGCCGACGACGCCTGCTGCGTCGACGCCTGCTGTTTGCCTCCGGTAATCGCGCTCAGGCCGAGCCCGCCCTTCTTCTTCGACTCCTCCGCCTTCTTGTCGTCGTCCTTCTTCTTGTCGCCGGCGGCGAGACCGGCGGCCCCTTCCTCGGCGGTGGCGACCTCGGTAATCGGCCTGGCGTCGAACGTGATGTTCTGCTTGTAGCGCGCTTCGCCGGTGGCGGTGGCGGTGAGCTTCGCGGACTTGATCTGCTTCTCGTTGTCGGCGATGCGGTCCTTGATCGCCGGGTGCGAGGCGAACATGCCGTTGCGATCCTGCCTCGAGCCGTTGCGCGCCTGGATCTTCTTCAGGACTTCGGCGATGCCGTTGGGAGCGTATCCCACGCTGTTGGCGAGCTTCGCACCGACCTCATCGGACTCGCGCTCGTCGTCGCGGTTGAAGTCCCCTTCCAGGATCGACTTGTAGGCGGCTTCGGTCGCCCGCTTGATCAACTCGCCGCGCATGCCGCCGCCGCTGCCGGCCGCGTCCGCACTGAGCGAAACGGTTTTCGATTTCTGGATGGCGCGAATGGTGTGCTTGGCCGTTATGTGCGTCAGTTCGTGCCCCAGCACGCCGGCGAGCTCCGCCTCGCTCTTGACGAGGCCGAGCAGGCCGCGGGTGACGTGCACGAAGCCGCCGGGCGCGGCAAACGCGTTGACGCCCTCGGTGTCGAGCACGATGAACTTCCAGTCCAGCGCGGGCTTCGCGCTCGCCTGGGCAAGCATGGTTCCGAGGAGCGTCACGTACTTCGCGACCTTCTCGTCCTGCATCACGCCGAACCGGTTCCGCAGCTGCAGGCTCACCTGCTCGCCCAGCTGCCGTTCCTCCTGTTCGGAGAAGCTCAGATCGTCGACCTTGTTCTTCGTGTCGACAGCCTTGTCGCCGAGCTTCTTGAGCTTGCCCAGTCCACCGAGCTGCGCGCGCGCCGGGCTCGCCAGGCCCGCCACGAACACTGCCGCGAGAACGATTGCTGCTGCCTTCATGTCGTCTGTACCTCTACAAGGGGAGCGGGAACCTTCACCTCGAAAATCTCGACGGCCTTGCTCTTGCCTTTGACGACCACGCCGCCGAGCGGGCGGAGGTCGTACTGCTGCTTCAGCCGGGCGCGGGTGGCGTCACTGATGATAATCCGGCACTTGTATTCCTTGTTCAGCGATTCCAGCCGCGCGCCCAGGTTCACGTTGTCGCCGATCACGGTGTAGCTCATGATCGACGAGGAGCCGATGTTGCCGGCGATCATCTCGCCGGAGTTGACGCCGATGCCGATATCGAGCTGCGTCATGCCGCGCGCCGCCCACGCCTTGTTCAACTCGGCCAGCTCGCGCACCATCTCGATCGCCGTCCTCACGCCGTTCTCGGCGTGGTCGGGATCGTCCAGCGGCGCCGAGAACAGCGCCATGACCATGTCGCCGACGAACTTATCGACCGTTCCCTTGTTCCGGAACACGATCGCGACCATCCGCGAGAAGTACTCGTTCAACTGGCCGACCAGCTCCTCCGGGTCGCCGCGCTCGGTCACGGAGGTGAAGCCGCGGATGTCGGAGAAGAGGACCGTCATTTCGCGGCGCGCCCCGCCGAGCTCCGCCTGTTCCGGGTGCGCCATCAGCTGGGCGTAGACGTCTTTCGACACGTACCGGCCGAACAGCTTCGCGACCTTGCGCTTCTCCCGCCCTTCGACGAAGTACCGGTAGGCGGTCCCGAAGAACAGCGCGGCGCCGCCGGCGGCGACCGGCTGGACGAGATTCAGCCACTGCCCCCCCTTGAAGGCGGCGACGGCGAACAACGTCCAGCCGCCGAGGATCGCCAGCGACGCGCCGGCCGCGGCGGCGAATGGCAGGAACGCGGCGAGCAGGCCGATCGCCGCGGCGGTGATCAGCACGGACGCGATGCGGGAGGCAGAGGACGCGGGATGGATGAAGCGGTTGGCCAGGATGCTGTCGGTGATGCTGGCATGCAGCTGGATGCCCGGCATCACTCCGGAGCCCGACGTCGACATCGGCGTGCGGAACACGTCGAGCAGGCCCGATGCGGTCAGACCGATGAACACGATCTTGTTCTTGAACACGGATGGATCGAGCCGCGGCTTCAGCCCTTTCTGGATCTCCTGCTCGGCGGCAAAAATCTCGCGGAACTCGTAAGAGCGGTAGGGCGGCTCCAGTTCCCCCCTTTGATTGCGGACGAGCGCCGGGGCGCGGTAGTTGATCAGCATCGACCACTGATCGCGTTCGTCTATCCGCCTCCGGATCAGCGGCATGCGCGCGCTGCCAAGACGCAGGTACTCCCCCTCGGCGAACACCTCGGACGCCGCCACGTTCGCCGCGCGCAGCGCCGCCGCCACGCCGAGCGACGGCAGTTCCTTGCCATCGCTGACGATGAACGGCGACATCCGGCGTGCCGGCCCGTCGTCATCCGTCGTCAGGTGGTTGTGCCCGAGCGCGGCCGCCGCGTCCGTCAGCTCCTGATACGGCGCGAGCACCAGCGGGCGCGGCTCCGCGAGCGGGCCGATACGGTACGGCGACGCCGCCCAGTTCGCGGGATGCGCGTCCTTCACCTTCGCATCCGCGATCCCCTCGTAGACGGCGTCGGCCAGCATGACCACGTTGCCCGAGGCGCGGGCGAACTCCACCAGCTTGTCGTCGCTCTGCGCACCGCTCCACTCGTCGCTGGGATCGTCGAAGCTGTACTTCAGAACCTGGTCGTGTTCGGTGAACGCGATGTCGACCGCGATCACCTTCGCGCCGCCGCGATGGAGAAAGTCGATCGCGAGCCCGATGGCGACCCGCGGCCAGGGCCAGCGCATCCGGTAGCCGGTCTGCAGCTCGCGGATGCTCAGATCGTTGATTTCGACGAGGACGATGTCCTGGTTGACCGAGGCGGGATCCGCCGCAAGGCGCATCCGCCAGTCGTAGGTGGTGAGCTCGACCCGGTCGAGGAGATCGCCGGACGCCGAGGCGCCGAGCACGATCAGCGCCGCGAGCGTGCCCAGGCCGAGGCCTGCCAACAACTTGCGCAGATGGACCATTACGTGGGTTCGTGGTTCCGGGGGCCCCTAATGGTAGCAGGTCAGCGCGCGGCGAGCACCGGCGCGAAGAGCGCGCAGAAAACGGCGCCGACCACCGTCATCGCCAGGCCCCACAGCAGCATCGCGCGGAACAGCGTGCGGCCGGTGACCGCGTCCGCCGCCGCCGCCACGCACAGGGCGCCGATCGTCGACAGTGGCGACACGTCGACCAGGGAGGAGCCGACGTTGATCGACAAGGCGACCGCGAGCGGATCGCCGCCGCCGACCCGCTCGACCAGCGTCGCTGCCGTCGGCAGAAATGTGGGGAGGACGACCCCGGAGGTGCTGCTGTAGGTGGAGATGCCGCCGGTGACGAAGGCGATCACGCCGTTCAGCGTCGCCGGCGACGCGAGGCGGGCCAGGAGCGTGGTGAACAGGTCCATTCCGCCCGTCTTCTCCAGCAGCGCGATCAGCACCGACACGCCACAGACCATCATGATGATGCTCCACGGCATGCGTTTGACGGCGGCGGACTCGTCGCTCCGCGTCGTCAGCAGGATGATGGCAGCGGCGGCGAATGCGGAGAGGCCGAGGTGCAGGTTCAACGCGATGACGCCGGCGATCCAGGCGGCGATCAGCAGCAGCGTCCAGCGTTGCGCCGCCGGCATTGGCGCGTGCGCCGCGATCGGCGCAGCGCCTCGAGCGTCGTCCGGCGGCGCCGACCGCGTGGTCCACAGATGAGCGGCGTATGCGGCGCCGGCGACGAGCACATGCGCGGCGAAGTTGGCGAACCAGACTCTTCCCTCGAAACCGCCCAGGCCGATCTTCGCCATCGCGCCGTTGGCGATCACCCCTACCGCCGAGAACGGCGAGAGGTTACCCGCGTTGGCGCCGTTGGCGACCATCAGGGCGATCACCAACGGCGGCAGACCCGCGCGCACGCCCATCGTCATCGCCAGCGGCGCGAGCAGCGCAACGGTCGACACCGCGCCGGGACCGACCGACGACAAGCCGCAGGCGATGGCGAACAACAGCAGCGGGATGAGGCGCGCGCGGCCGCGCGCCGGGGCCATCGCGCGATTGGCCAGCGCCTCGAGGCTGCCGTTCGCCTCCGCCACCGCGAACAGCAGCGTGACACCCGAGAGCGTGATGAAGAGCGAGACGGGAAAGCCGCCGATCACCGCGTCCGGGCGCAGATCCGCGGCATAGACGCCGATCAGCCAGGCGAACGACAGCGCCAGCCAGCCGACGTTGATCCGCGACGTCATCGACAGACCGAGGGCGACGACGAGCGCGAGCAACGAGAGGACGGCCGGACTCACCGGCTGTAGTATGCCGCGCATTGCGGGCGATTCATCCGGACGGCGCGGCGGCGGACGAAGGGAGAGTCGCTTCGCTCCCTGTCGGGCAACGGGCTGCGGGCAGGGAAGCGAGTCGCTGCGCTCCCTGTCGGGCAAGGAAGCGAGTCGCTGCGCTCCCTGGCGGGCAGTCGCTTCCGTGCCCTTAGCCCGATAGCGAGCGGAGCGAGTCGCTTGCTTGCCCGAGCTTGAGAGCGAGCGAAGCGAGTCGCTTCCTCGCCCGAGCCCGAGAGCGAGCGAAGCGAGTCGCTTCCCTCCCCTGAGCCCGAGAGCGAGCGAAGCGAGTCGCGTGGCTTCCCTGTCGGGCAACGGGCTGCGGGCAAGGAAGCGAGTCGCGTCGCTCCCTGTCGGGCAAGGAGCTTAAGCAAGGATGACTGTCGCGTTGCTTCCTGTCGCGGATAGGGCCTCGGCGCCGTGCCCGACGGCGAGCGAAGCGAGTCGCTTCCCTGCCCTGAGCCCGAGAGCGAGCGAAGCGAGTCGCGTCGCTTCCCTGTCGGGCAACGGGCTGCGGGCAAGGAAGCGAGTCGCTGCGCTCCCTGTCGGGCAGGGGGCTGCAGGGAAGGAAGCGAGTCGCTTCCCTGCCCTGAGCCCGATAGCGAGCGAAGCGAGTCGCTTCCGTGCCTCATTTCCCTCGCAATTTCGCGACCGGACCGTCCACGCCGTTCGGCAGCTGACGATCGGCGAGCTGATCGTCGTCGCGCGCTTCGCGCTTCAATCGCGCCAGCTCGCTCTTGAGCGACGCCGTCAGCGTTTCCTGCCCGGGCTCGCCATAGAGATTGTGCAGCTCGTACGGATCCGTGCGCAGGTCGAACAGCTCCCACTGATCCTTCGTCCAGAAGTAAATCAGCTTGTGCGTGAGCGTGCGAACGCCGTAGTGCTGCCGCGTGTTGTGGTCGCCGGGATCGTGGTAGTAGCGGTAGTACATCGACGTGCGCCAGTCGCGCGGCGTCCGCCCGCGGAGCACGGGCAGCAGGCTGCGTCCCTGCATGTCGGATGAGGGGGGAAGCGCCGCCGCATCGAGGAACGTCGGCGCGAAATCGACGTTGAGCGCGATGGCGTCGCTTCTGGTCCCCGGCTTGATCGACGCCGGCCAGCGGACCAGGAACGGCATGCGGATCGACTCTTCGTACATGAACCGCTTGTCGAACATCCCGTGGTCGCCAAGGAAGAAGCCCTGATCGCTGGTGTAGATGACGATGGTGTTGCGCGCCAGGCCGCCCTTGTCGAGAAACGCGGTCACCCGCCCGATGCTGTCGTCGACGGACTGCACGGTCGCGAGGTAGTCCTGCATGTAGCGCTGGTACTTCCAGCGCACGAGCGCGTCGCCGGTGAGCGTCACGCTCCTTCCGTCGCGGACGATCGTGACTTCCGACGGCTTGGACGCGAGCCACTTCGTCAGCTCGGCGCCGGCGAGCTCGGGCGGCGGCGGCCGCTTCAGGTCGCGATTGGTGAGATCCGCCGCGACGCGCTGCTGATTTTCGTGGAGCGCGTCCGTCCGTGTGTCATAGCGATCCCAGAGCGTGACCGGCTCGGGGATGCGGCGCGACGCGAACTGCGCGGCATACGCCTCGTCCGGCTGCCACGGCCGGTGCGGCGCCTTGTGGTGCATCATCAGGAAGAACGGCTTGTCCCGAGGCCGCTGCTCGAGGAAGGCCAGCGCGAGATCGGTGATGACGTCGGTGACGTAGCGGCCGGTGTAGGTCTTCTCGCCGGTCTCGGTGTAGAGCACCGGATCCTTGTACGCCCCCTGCCCCGGCAGGATCTCCCAGCGATCGAAGCCCTGAGGATCGCTGCCGAGGTGCCACTTGCCGATCATGCCCGTGTGATACCCCGCCCGCTGGAGCAGCCGCGCCACGGTGGTTCGCGAATTGTCGAACCGGTTGAACATCGTCACGCCGTTCAGATGCGAGTACTGGCCGGTGAGGATCGCGGCGCGGCTCGGCGTGCAGATGGAGTTGGTGGCGAACACGTTGGTCAGCAGCGCCCCTTCCCGTGCCAACCGGTCGAGGTGCGGCGTCTGGTTGATCCGCGATCCGTAGGCGCCGATGGCATGGGCGGCGTGATCGTCGGTCATGATGAAGACGATGTTCGGCCGCGAGGGGCGCGCCGGCTGCTGCGCCGCGGCCGACACGATCAGGATGGAAACCGTCACCGCGAAACCTGCCACCAGCGATCGCATCCGTGCTCCTTCCTCGGAACGCAGCCGGATGATATACGCGAAGCGGCCGCGGCGGCGCGGTCGAGGTGATTGACCGTGTGCCCGCTGCGCCGCGCGCCCGATTGCGCGATAATCCCGGGCCACCATGATTCATCGGCGCACGAGTTGGATGGCGGCAGCCTGGCTGCTGCTCCCGGCAGCGGCGGCGTTTCCGCAGGCCGCGGCGCCGGCGCAGCTCGCGCCGGGCCAGACCTGCGCGTTCGTCACCCAGGCGCACGCGGACGCGAGCGCGGGCACGCCGAACGTCAATCACGACGGGTCGCCGCTCGCCGGCATCCCGCCGCCGGACATTTCGCGCGGCTTCCAGGGTATTCCGCGATCCGCGCAGCCGCGTCTGACCCCCTCCCAGCGGCGCATCCTCGAATGCACCTACCGCCTCGCCGAGGCGGACGCAGACATGCCGTATGCGCTGTTCGTCCCGTCTGGCTACACGCCGGCAAAACCGGCGCCGCTGATCGT
Source organism: Vicinamibacterales bacterium (assembly GCA_035699745.1). NCBI lineage: Bacteria > Pseudomonadati > Acidobacteriota > Vicinamibacteria > Vicinamibacterales > Vicinamibacterales bacterium. Next base: position 1,603 of record DASSPH010000067.1, on the reverse strand, counting down.
GAACCTGCACGGGCTGAACATCACGCCGCTGATGCAGATGCTGTTCGACGGAACCACTGATTTCGCCGAGCGCCATGGCTTCATCGTCGTCGCGCCGATGGGTTTCAGCCTGTCGGGATGGTGGGGAGTGCGAGCCGGACGACCGAGCGAGCTGTCAGAGCTCGACGCGATGACGGTGCTCACGTTGATTCGCCAGCGGTACGCGATCGACAGCGACCGCATCTACCTGATGGGACATTCGATGGGCGGCGCCGGGACTTACCACCTCGGCGCGAAGCATCCCGAGATCTGGGCCGGCATCGCCCCGATCTCAGGTGCGGGCGGGATCGGCGACGCGGCGAACGCCGAGCGCTATCGCAGCTTTGCCACGCTCCTGATGCACGGCGAGAAGGATTCCATCGTGAACGTGGCGGCATCGCGGCGCGCGGCCATGCTGCTGCAGGGCGCCGGGGCGCAGCACATATATCTGGAGGTCCCCGGCAAGGACCATGAGTTCTGGATCCGCCGCGGAGCCGAGAACATGGAGAAGGTGTTCTTCTTCTTCAACACCGTCTCGAAGCGGACCAACAAAGGCTACATCCGGCCGGAATGACTGCACCGATCACCTGGCAGTCGCAGTTGTCCCCTGTTCGGCAAACGCCTGCGCGATGTTCAACGCGATATCCCTCGTGATCGCGTTGGCGATGTTCGCCGTCGCCGCGACGACGATGCCGCGGGCCGGAAATGTCATGAACGACGTGGTGCCGCCTCTCAGGCTCCGGCTGGCGTGGTGCACCATGACGGTGGGCTCGCCGGCCAGCGTCACTTCCTCCACCATCCAGCCGAGACCGTATTCGGTTTCCGTACCCGCGTTCAGCACCTGAGGTGTCTGGAGCTTCCTGACGGTATCCGCGCGCAGCAGCTTGCCGCGATTGAGCCCCGTCCCGAACCGCACGAGATCGGAGGGGGTCGAGAGGATGGCGCCGGCGCCGGCGAAGCAGGAGTTGTCGACGCGCGCCGCCGGCACTACTCCCTCGCCGGCGTCGCCGGTGAATCTCCGCTGGTAGAAGGTCACCCGGTCCGGGATCGGTGACGTCGCGGAGTCGAACGACGTCGCCGTCATGCCCAAAGGGGTGAACACCTGCGCCGCCATGAACGCGGGGAGCGGCTGGTTCGCCACGGCCTCGACGGCGGCGCTCACGAGGACCCAGCCGTACGTCGAATAACCGTATTGCGTGCCGGGCTCGAACAGCAGCGGATCGTCCGCGAAGTTCTTCAATCCGTCGACGGCTCGCTCGCAGTGCGCGGTGGGAACGGAATCTTCTTCACCGCGGTAATGCCTGATCCCCGCCACGTGTCCCATCAACTGCCGCAGCGTGACCGGCCATTGTTTGATCGGGAACGCCGGCACGTACTTCTGGATCTGATCGTCAAGGTGCAGCCGCCCTTTCTCGAGGAGCAGGCCGACGGCTGCCGAGGTGAGCGCCTTGGACGTGTGGCCGATTCGAAAGCGCATGCCTGGCGTGACGGGCACGCGCTTCTCCACGTCCGCCCAGCCAAACCCTTCGGCCCAGACGATCTCTCCGCCGACGCCGACCGCCACCGACAGGCCTGGAAGGTTCTG